>DAOVTM010000227.1 GCA_030633145.1 Desulfobulbaceae bacterium | reverse complement strand
CGGCATATCACGGTTCCCACGCAGGAGCATGGGAACCAGTGGAAAAATGTTAAATTCATTGTGCATTAGTACTTATCAGATAGGTGCTACTCTCGCAGAAACTTTGTTTTTTCGATACCTTAATTTTTCGATACATAAAACACAAAAAAAGGGTTTTTTCAAGTGATTGAAGTCACATGAAAAAACCCTTGAATTTGGTGCCGAAGGGGAGAGTCGAACTCCCACGAGCATGCGCCCACTAGACCCTGAACCTAGCGCGTCTACCAGTTCCGCCACTTCGGCAACGCTGGTCAATATGCTATTCTCAGACCTTCTTGTCAAGTCTTTCTTTGTCTTTCATTCAATCTTTTGAAAAAAAATGTGAATTTACTTTTCACATCCTGGCAGGCATCTTTTTCCGGCAGGCACGAACTGTTTGCGAGTTTTGTTAACTTGGAGTACATATCTCGGGTCGGGGATGCAAAGATCAAGCAATCATCAGAAATTCAACAGGCAGGGCAAGATGGAGCTGTTTATAAAAATAGACGAGATCAAAAAAACCTTTGACAATCCAGTGGTGACCATCGGCAACTTTGACGGGGTTCATCTGGGACACCAACTGCTCTTCAGTGAGGTGGTGGGTAAGGCGTATCGCAACGGCGGAACCTCGGTGGTGGTAACCTTTGATCCCCATCCACTCAAGGTGCTGCGTCCCGACGGAATCAAGCTGATCTCCACCACCAGTCAGAAGATTGAGCTGATGCGTTTTGCTGGCATTGATGCCCTGGTGATCCTGCCCTTTGATCATGATTTTGCCAGAACTCCGGCTCAGGATTTTGTTGATAGGATTCTCATTAAAAGCATCGGTGTCAAGGAACTGGTGGTAGGCTATGACTACGCCTTTGGCAAGGGTCGTACCGGTAATATTGATTTTCTTCGTCAACAGGGCAAGGAAAAGGGATTTCCGGTCACCGTGGTGGAGGCCCATTATAAAAATGATACTTTGGTCTCCAGCACCAGGATTCGAGAGCTGGTCACCCAGGGACGGATGCGGGACGTACGCAGTCTGCTGGGCAGGTATTATCAGATCCACGGTAAGGTGCAGCGCGGTAAACAGCGGGGCGGAAAGGAAGTGGGATTTGCCACAGCCAACCTCAAGGTATCTGAGGAGGATCTCTGTCCGCAGAAAGGGGTCTATGTGACCCAGGTACTCTATGATGGCAAAGTTTATGGCAGTATCTCAAATATAGGCTATAATCCGACCTTTGGTGATAACCGGCTGGTGGCCGAGACCCATATCTTTGATTTCAATAGGGATATTTATGGACACTCCATCAAGCTCAACCTGCTGCAGCATCTGCGGGGTGAGGAGAAGTTTGCCTCGGTTGCGGAATTATCGGCTCAGATCGGCAAGGATATTACCATTGCCCGTGGGGTGCTGGCAGAGGGGGCAAAGGAACATCTCCTCTCCTGTGAGGAGCGATTAAATAGTTGAACTCAAATCACGAGAAAAAACACTTGCCACACTAACTTTCATGCCTATAGTGTTTCTTCTATACGGTGAAGCCAGCAATCAGCAGGCAGCCGTTATCTGTTAAAAACAGTATTGCGCTGCAGATTTTAAGCAGCCCCAATTTTTTATAAGGAATTTATAATGTCGGAAACTACTCAACCAGAGACAGCTCCACCGGAAATGTCCATCGAAGATGCTATCAAAGAGATGGAAAAGATCTGTAAAGAAAACCCGGACAATATTATTGCCCATCACAAGCTCGGGCTGATCTATCGCCAGGCTGGTCGCGATGACGACGCAATCCGTGAGCTGGAAACGGCTATTAAGCTGGATGACCATTCTGTGGAAAGTTACATCAACCTGGGGGCAATTTATTTTGGCCAGGGCAATGTACCTCGTGCTTTGGAGCTTAATGAAAAGGCTCTCGCAATCACTCCCAAGATGGCTGAGGCTCATGTCAATATCGGCCTTATCCGCCAGCACGAAGGTGATGCCAAGGCCGCAGTTGAATGCTACGATAAGGCTCTGCAGGTTGACCCCCGACTGCTCACTGCCTGGATTAATCTGACCTCCGCCTATACCATGCTGGAAGAGGACGCAAAAGCGGTTGAAGCTGCCCGTGAGGCCATAACCCTGGAACCGGATAACGGTATGGCTCGTAACAACCTGGCCGTGGCTCTCTATTTTAATGGAGACCTTACAGCGTCCAAACAAAATCTTGACAAGGCAAAAGAACTGGGATACGCAGTTGATTCCCGTTTTGAGGAAGCCCTTACAGCTAAGATGGCGGAGTGATACTGCGGTGATCGCTGGTTCCAGCAGTAGCGTGGAGCTTGGAAAGGAAAAATAATAAGGTTGAAATCAGAAAGAAAAAATGGCTAAGAAGAATGTGTCAAAAATTCGGCCCTGGTGTCCGTTCTGTGGAATGGACGTTGGCCGTCCCAGTGATGCGGCCCAGCGTAAGATGGTCGAATTCCCAGTGGGACGCTGTGAGTGCGGTGCGGTCTATACCTGCGATGCCACCGGTCATAATATCGGCTCTGCCATGGTAGAGTGCATGGTCTTTGCGTGTAATGATGATTGGGATCTTGCCTGGGAACTGGTTCCGGATGACGATTATCTTACCGGCAGGGTAGAGAATTACGACGTTATCACCCACCAGATATGTCCTAAGCGGAACCTGGACGGCAGGTTGGTGCGGGGGGTACTCTATTTTATCCGTCTCCATAAGGAGGTTGCTGAGATTGCTGAGCGTTTTGCAAAGAAACAGGAACTGGATAAGCAGGGAGCAGAGGCAGAGGCGACGACAAAGAAAGGGAGTGCGGTGATTCCTGAGGTTGAACCGGTTCGTGATCCAAAACGGAAGAAGAGGCGTACCAATAAGGCAAAGGTCAAGGAACTGGTCGAGGCTGGAGATATTGACGAGCTGTTGGATCTGAGCTTTGATGATATTCGTACCCTTCGTTTCATGCAGCGGCTGCTCTATGAACCGGAACCGGCAAAACGGTACAAGACAGCCTGGTTGATTGGTCAGGTCTGCGCCCGTTTGTCCACCAGGGAACCTGCACCAGTGGCGGATATGCTGCACCGGCTTTTTGAGTCCTGTTCTGATTCCGCCTCCATGCCCTGGGGCATGGTGGAGGCCATTGGTGCTATTATTGCGGCTCGACCCGATATTTACGGTGCCTTTACCCGTCATCTTCTCAATTTTATGGGGGATACCAATACCCAGCAGGCTGCGATCTGGGGGCTGTCCGAGATCGCCCTGACCCGGCCTGACCTGATCCGCAAGACCCCTTTTTATTCCACCTTTCACTTCCTGGAACATGATACCCCGGAGGTGCGGGGCATGATGGCTCGTATGTTAGGACGGATCAAGGCCAATGAGGCTTCATTTCAGATCATGGCTCTCCAGGATGACCAGAGTGAGATTACGGTATATGAGAGTGGTGAGCCGGTGAAGACCACGGTTGCTGCGCTGGCGGTTGAGGCCGTGCAGCAGATCAATGAGAAATAAGAATGAAAATCGAATAAACACCGGGCGATAGTTCGGTTCAGGATATAGAGACAAAGGAGAGTTACAATGGAAAGTTCAGAACTGCAGCCTCTTAGTTCATTAAATGCTGTTGACCCGGAAAAAGCGCGGCAAGAGGCCATGGAAAAAGACCCTGCCAAGCGTGATTATCTTGTAGGGCGTGAGGAATTTAAAAAAGGTGCGTTTTCGGCAGCAGGTATTGCCTTTCACAACGCCTTAAAGGGATTTGAAGAAAATAATGATGAGCAGGGAGTTGCCAATGCCTCTGACCGTCTGGGTGATGTCTGCATGGAGCGTGAGGAGTATGACAACGCCCTGACCCATTTTAAACGGGCCTATGATATCTGCGAAAAAGAAGAGGATTCTTTTTCCACCCTGGCTCTGAACAAGAAGGTTGCCGTAGTCTATCAGAAACAGGGCGAACTGGACAAGGCTCTGGAGATCCTCTTTGATATGATTGAGCATTATCATCTGACCAAGAATCCTAAGGGGATGGTGAATATCATGGTGATAGTGGCTGAGGTATATGTGGAAAAAGGTGATCAGGCCAAGGCCGCAGATACCTATCGAACCGTTTCATCGATCCATAAGAACTTTAAACATAAACGGATGTCTGAGGATTTTGCAGCTCTGGCCGATGAGCTAGATGCGGCTAGCCAAGGATAATCGGTGTTTACTGGCATTATCCAGGGTGAGGGCAGGGTGGTTGAAAAACGGGCCGCAGGCGGGGGCATGGTCTTTTGCCTGGAGGCTGGTTTTGACCTCACTGACCCGGAAGAGGGGGAGTCCATTGCGGTCAACGGTGTCTGTCTCACTGCCCGGGATATAAGTGGTCGCAGATTCTTGGTGGATGTCTCGCCGGAGAGCCTTTCCCGTACTGGACTGGGTCGGCTGGAGAATGGTGGCAGGGTTAATCTGGAACGGGCTTTGCGTCTATCCGACCGGCTGGGTGGACATCTGGTCAGTGGGCATGTGGATGGCCTGGGTCGGGTGGAGGAGCGAAAAGCTGTGGGTGACTTCACCCTTTTTACCTTTTCCTTTGACCAATCTCTTGCCAGGTATGTTATTGAGAAAGGGTCGATTACCATTGACGGGATCAGTCTGACCGTTAATTCCTGTTCCAATAATAGTTTTTCTGTCTCTATTATTCCCCATACCCTGGCTGTAACCACTCTGGGACGGTTACAACAGGGAGATCAGGTCAATCTTGAAGTGGATATTATCGGGAAGTATGTGGAAAAGTTGCTTTCGGTTCAGTCTGAGAATCAGGACGAGGGGAGCAATATAAATCCAGCCTTTCTGGCGGAACATGGCTTTTTATCGTAAAATTAAGAGAAGCATTTATTTGTAACTATTAAAAAATCCATTACAAAAACACATTATAATAAATCGGAATATTCAGAGCATGGTATTGCCAATAGTCATCGCCGCAGGCAGTGATTATTCTGGCTTCTGTCCTCTGGCTTCTGGTTTCTGATAGGTATAAATCATGGCAGTCAGCACAATAGAAGAGGCCGTTGAAGATATAAAAGCGGGTAAGATGGTTATTCTGGTGGATGATGAAGACCGGGAAAACGAGGGTGATCTCTGCATGGCGGCAGAGGCGGTAACGCCGGAGGCCATCAACTTCATGGCCACCCATGGACGCGGTTTGATCTGTCTCTCCCTGAGTCCTGATATTATTGACCAGATCGGTTTGCCCATGATGGTACAGGATAATAAATCCCCTTATGGAACCGGATTTACCATTAGTATAGAGGCACGAACCGGAGTTACCACCGGCATATCTGCCGCTGACCGTGCCAGGACTATTGAGGCTGCTGTGGCCCCTGATGCCAGCCCGTATGATATAATCAGCCCTGGTCATGTCTTTCCCCTGCGGGCAAGAAAAGGTGGGGTGCTGGTTCGCATCGGGCAGACCGAGGGTTCTGTTGATCTGGCACGACTTGCCGGGATGCGCACTGCCGGTGTTATTTGTGAGATCATGAAAGACGACGGCACCATGGCCCGGATGCCGGATCTGGACAAGTTTGCTGAAGAGTTTGATTTAAAGATCGTCACCGTTGCAGATCTGGTTGCCTATCGGATGCGAAAAGATCTCTTGGTGCATCGTGAAGTAGAGGCTCGTCTTCCCACCAACCATGCCGGTAAATTTAAGGTCATAGCCTATACCAATGATGTGGATTCCCATGAACATCTTGCATTGGTTTTAGGCGATATTACTCCTGATGAACCGGTTCTGGTTCGGGTGCATTCCGAATGTCTGACCGGTGATGTGTTTGGTTCTGCCCGCTGCGACTGCGGGGCTCAGTTACGCGCTGCCATGCAGATGGTGGAGCAGGAAGGCAAGGGGGTTATTCTCTATATGCGCCAGGAGGGCAGGGGGATAGGACTGGTCAATAAACTGAAGGCCTATAAACTCCAGGATGAAGAGGGGCTGGATACTGTGGAGGCCAATGTTCGTCTGGGTTTTAAGCCCGATCTTCGTGATTATGGTATCGGAGCTCAGATTTTGCGTGATCTCGGGGTACGTAAAATGCGTCTGTTGACCAATAACCCAAAGAAAATTATCGGTCTTGAGGGCTATGGCCTTGAGGCTGTGGCACGACTGCCCATTGAGATCCTTTCTGAAGATGAGAGTAAAGGGTATATGAAGTGCAAGCGGGATAAGATGGGTCATGTGCTGGAGTTGTATGGGGATGAGAGCGAAGATTGATTTTTTTGTCACTTTCCATCCTTTTCGGAGCAACGTGTAGGTTGTTACGCTAATTCGACCTACCTTGAAAACAGTAATAATATTGCTGTACGCCTTTATAGCAGTACAGGATCTTAAAAAAATGGGCTACCAACTTAAGGCGGGACAAATCACAATTTCAATCAGATAACTCATATTGCCCCCTAGTTCCCACGCTCCTGCGTGGTAACTTTGAATGACCGCTCCAGCGGTCGATGCGAGACAGACGGAGTCTCGCAAGCTCGCTTACCTGGAGCGTCTGTTTCCGTTCCCACAGACGGAGTCTCGCAGGCTCGCTTACCTG
>DAOVTM010000262.1 GCA_030633145.1 Desulfobulbaceae bacterium | reverse complement strand
TTCTGCTAACCTTACTGGAACTCCAGGTATGTCCGTCCCCTGTGGTTTTTCTCAAAGCGGTCTGCCTATAGGTATCCAGCTACAGGCAACCCATTTTAATGAAGAAGCATTGTTGCGGGGGGGGTGGAATGTGGAACAACGAGCCGGGGTGAAAGATAAACTCCCCTTACTATGATTTTTCTCTGAATGTGGATTATATTAATAAAAAATAAATGAAACTTAATATTCCAAAAAACATAGCAGAAATAATCCCCTACCCTCCCGGCAAACCAATGGATGAATTGGAACGGGAATACGGGGTAACCAACTCAATCAAACTGGCCTCCAATGAAAACCCCTGGGGGCCATCCCCCAAGGCGGTGCAGGCAATCAGCGAGGTTGTGCAAAACCTGCACCGCTACCCGGACGGTTCAAGTTATTACCTGACCCAGGCCATAGCTGAATATGTGCAGGCACAACCCGGAGAGATTATCCTGGGCAACGGTTCCAACGAGGTGATAGAGTTTCTGGTCAAGGCATTTGTTCGGGCTGGTGACGAGGTCATCACCAGTCATCCCTCCTTTCTCATGTATCAGAAGTTTGTTGCAGTCAGGGATGGAAAAAACATTGTTATCCCGCTCCGAGACATGGAACATGACCTCGAAGCAATAACAGCAGCGGTCACCGATACAACCCGTCTTATCTTTCTTGATAACCCCAATAATCCCTGTGCCACCCTGATTTCCAGGCAGCGGTTTGCTGATTTTTTGAAAAAACTGCCGGAATCTGTGATAGTAGTGTTGGACGAGGCATACATCGACTTTGTTGACCCGGAAGAGCGGATAGATATTAACGCCCTTATCCGCAACCCGGATGGAATACCAGCAGTGTTAGCCCTGCGCACCTTTTCCAAGGCCTATGGTCTGGCTGGACTGCGGGTTGGGTTTGGTATTATGCACCCTGAAATAGCTTCCCTCCTGCACCGGGTTCGCCAACCCTTTAATATTAACCTCCCTGCCCAGGCTGGAGCCTTGGCTGCTTTGCAAGATCAGGAGCATTACAACAAGACCATGGACGGAACCAGGCAGGGACGCAACTGGTTGAGTGAAGAGGTCAGAAAATTAGGCTGTGTCCCCTACCCTTCCCACACTAATTTTTTCCTGATTGATGTCCAGTGTGATGCCACTGAGCTGTACGAGGCCATGCTTTACAAAGGGGTGATTGTGCGCTCCATGAAGGCGTATGGATACCCGAAATTTATTAGGATTACTGTGGGGACTGCGCAGGAAAACAGCCGTTTTGTTCAGGCTCTGTCAGACTGTCTGTAGCAGAAAAAACTATGTTAAAAAATAAAATTGTAACTATAGACGGCCCTTCCGGGGTGGGAAAATCAACCATCAGCCGCAGAGTAGCAGCAGAGCTGGGATATACCTACCTTGATACCGGTGCCATGTACCGGGCCGTAGCCTGCGCCTGTCAACAGGCAGGGGTGGAGATAGAGGAATCAGTAGCCCTGTCCAAACTGTTGGACAGCCTGGATATTGAGCTGTTGCCCGCTGCCCATGCCGGAGATGATGTCGGGGTTCTCCTGGGCGGGAAGGATGTAAGCAAAACCATCCGCAGCCCGGAAATGGCTATGCTGGCTTCAACCGTCTCTGCCCTGCCCTCTGTGCGAAAAAAGCTGACAGTCATGCAGCAGGAGATGGGGAAAAAGGGACAGTTGGTTGCCGAGGGAAGAGACACCGGCACCGTAGTTTTCCCGCAAGCAGCCTGGAAATTTTACCTTGATGCCACACCCGAAGAACGTACCCGGCGCAGGGTGAAACAGTTACGCATTAAAGGGCAAAGCGTTGATAAAGAGGAGATTCTGGCTCAGATCATCCAGCGGGACAGGGACGATCGGGAACGTACCATAGCTCCTCTGTGCAAGGCTGAAGATGCCCTGCTGGTGGATACCTCTATTTTGACTATTGATGAGGTTGTAGATCAGATGCTTGCCTCTGTTAGAAAGGAAGAACCCTGATTTATCTATTAGTAATGGCTGGAGTACAAAGGAATTTTTTTTGTACACGACGCAGACTGTTTGTCGGGTTACGCCTACGAGACGGAGTCTTCGCTTACCTAACACGACCTACACGGTGCGACAACATTGTTATCATAAAATTTAAAAAGAATACGAAAAAGGTGTTGTATGGAAACAATGCGAACATTGACTGTTGACTATCCCTTAACGATTCCGGCTGTAATCAACCTTGACCCGGAAGCTTTTGAGGAAGAGGCAAAAATGGCCATGGCGGTTAAGTTATTTGAAATGGGTCGATTGACATCTGGACAGGCCGCTTCCATGGCTGAATTATCAAGAGTAGTTTTTCTTTTAAATTGCAAACAATTTGGAACTGCCAGTGTGGAGTGGACTGACCCTGATGAATTAAAGCATGAATTTGACGATGAATTCTAATAACAAAAAGGACATCATCACGAATACAGGGCCTCTAATTGCTTTGGCAAGTATAGATCGTCTCGATATTCTCAGAAATTTGTTTAAAACAGTCACTGTCCCGGAAGCTGTACATTTTGAACTTCTTGAGGGAGGAATATCCCGTGCCGGTATAAATTCATACCAGCAGGCAACGTGGATATTGGTTCAGCCACTCATGAAACCGCTTGATCCTCTCCTTGATAAAATGCTTGATACCGGTGAAGCATCGGTTATTCAACTTGCCTGTGAAAACCAGGTTGAGCGTGTCTTGATTGATGAGCGTAAAGGCAGAAGGATAGCAAGAGAAATCTATCAGTTACGGGTTGCAGGCACTGCAAGAATACTGGTGGATGCCAAACGGAATAATTTTCTCGACAATGTCCAATCGACCATTATTCAAATGAAAAACAATGGTTACTATATTCATGAAACCATTGTGTCGTATATTCTTAAAGAAGCCGGTGAACTCTGAAAATTTGTCAAAAACTATTTTCCGAATACTTGAGAATATAGAGGTTCAATAAAGAAAACCAAGAAGATAAAGAGGACGACGCAGCGCATCAATTTCATCCCCCTGGGACAAAATCAGTTTACGGTCAACCTTGATACCCTTAAACTGTGAGCGTCCTTTTCCCTTACCTCCGACTTCAAGAACAATATCTCCAGAGTCGTCACGCACGAGGAAATCAGGTGTTTTACTGCCACGTGTACTCTTCAAATAATGAAATTCAATCATTGCATTGGATACCATTTCAGCGAAAAAATCCTCACGCAGTCCCCCCCTGGCGTATTCATAATCATTGTAAAGTAGTCTGTAGGGCGGCGAAAGAAGAACCTTTGGTTCTCGCATGACACTGGTTCCCTTTGGAAAAATAACATGGAGAACCAGGGCCTGCTCAAGCAGGTTAAGATAGGACTCTGCCTTGTATTTTGTAATCCCTACATTTCTGGAAATGGAGGAATAGTTGATACCGTCAACCCCTGATTTCCCTATAAAACGGAGCATCTTTTCCATCAAGGATATTTCTTCCACCAGCAGAGAGGTGATAGAGGGAATATCTCGTTGGAGGATTTTTTTCAGAATATTGTTGAGGAGGGGGATTGGCTCAGGTTCCTCGAGGGAAAAGGGTAGCAATCCTCCGCAAAGGTATTTTTCAAACAGATAACCGTAGCGGAGGTGGTCGGGAGTCCATTTTTTGTCAATGATGTCTCCAATGCTGAGAACGGGCAGTAATGTACCGGTACGAAAAAAAATATACTCTCGAAAGGAAAACAGGGGCAGTTTCACAAGCCGGACACGGCGGGACAGGTCATAAGCGGATTTGGCTATTGCCAGGGCTACGGAACTGGTGAAAATAACCTTTACACCTAAAAAATCGTATATTTTCTTTAACTGACCATCATAGTTTTTCTGAAAATGGATCTCGTCCAGGAGCAGTATTTCTATTTTGAAAAACTCCCGCAGGTGTTTGGCAATGTCAAAGATATCACCCCTGGTAACCGTATCCAGGGAAATATAAAAGCTATTCTTCCATTCGTTGAGGAGCTGTTTGAGGAGAACTGTTTTACCGGCTCCGCGCGGCCCGATAATACCGGTGAAGTGTTTACCGGACGATTGTTCTATTTCGTTATAGAGAAGACGTTTACGGTCGTATTTTTTTCCTTCCTGCCGAGCTAGCTGGTCAAGTTCGATGAGATAGTTTATGTCCATTGTTTTGTCCTGTTGATGCTGTTTTAGTAAATCATTTTACGAATTGATATACATTCTGTCAAATGATTTTCTAAATGACATGAGCAACAACAGGCCAGCAATAATCATCAAGGCCCACTCCTCAGGCTCGGGAACAGAGGGAACAGACAGGAGATCGGCAGGCAGGGTTGTATCCTGTTCACCGGTTTCAATCTCCCGTGCAAAACGGTTTTCTTCCTGCTCAGCTTTTTTTAGAGCTTCTTTTTGCCGCTGATTGACCAGAACCAGCATGGATGAATAGGTGGAGACAATCCCCTCCTCTTTTGCCAGTGCATGAATAGAATCCATGTTGTCCAGCTGCTGCATATCCATGGTTCTGGCACGATGGTTGATACTGTGCGATGCAACAATTTTTGATAGCTGTGGATTGGAGGAGGGGACAGAATTGGCTGACTTTTCCCGCAGCCATATATACCTATTTGATATATCAATGATCTCTCTATGTTCATGGATACGCCGTTCATGGATACCCGCTGCCCGGAGTATTGATTGGGGAGCAAGTCGTAACAGGGCTTCCCTGATACTGGTGCTGACACCACCCTTTGAACGTTGGAGCAGATCAAGCAGTTGATCGCTATACGCATAGGGAACCTGCTCCCTGGCATGAACTAGCCAGATCGGTATGGTACTGTCCAGTCCTTTGACAGATTCTTCCGTGCTCAACTCGTAGCTCCCTTCATCGGTTACTGCTATGATTGCCTCGTATCCCTTTTCTCCCTGGCTTTTCAGGAAGGCTGCAACCTGTTCCTCAACCTGACTAGAGCCGAAAAATATCTGTTGTTTGATCTCGTCTATACTGTTCATCGCTGTACAGCTGTTTTTGCAAAAGAAGAGGTCAAACTCGGTTCCGTCCCTGTGTAAGGCATCCACCATTCTGCTCAGATCCGAGGTATTGTTCGTCATGCTGTATGAGCCGTCAATAAGCAGGACAACCGGTCGGTTAATATCAATTATTTCTTTTTTATGCACCCGTGGAACCGCCCGGATATGCCAGTTATTGACAACAGAGGTAAGGGAATCTTGGCTGGAATCATGAACCGTGTCTATTGCCAGAGCAGGTATCCACTCCCCGGCATCATCCCCAGTGACCTCCACTCCATTCACCTTCCGTCGGGTTGTCGCATCCCAGAAGATATTTCGCTGCTCTAAAACCTGCGGAACCGGCCAAAGGCCATCATTCCCGGCCAGGGTCTGATATTCAAGCTCCATGAACAGGGGATCACCCTTTTTGCTCCTGTATGGTTTTGCCGGAACCGGATATATTCGCATCCGGTACTGAAATGGCCCGGTTTTTTCCAACAGAGCCGGATCAATCCGTCGTTGCACCTCGGCCTTATAGACGCTCTGGGCAGCTCCTCTGGGGGCTACGGTATAGGCGTATTTATGGGGATCATTTGCATCATCACTGAGCCATAAACCGGTCACCACGCTCTCTTCATCAAGGCTGAAGTGGATCACCGCCTCCTGCTGTTCATAGGTAAGGTTTCGCAGGGTCTGCTTGATGGTAACAGTACCAACCCCTTGTTGTTCCTTTACATGAATCATCTGGTTTTCCAGGTGAACACGATGGCTTGCCGCATTTAACAGACCAGCCTCATTGCCGTCAAACTCCCAGTTGCGTTTGATGCTCTCCACAATGGTTGTTCGTTCCGCCTTCTGGATCGGGACATCAAAGA
>DAOVTM010000399.1 GCA_030633145.1 Desulfobulbaceae bacterium | reverse complement strand
TTCCACTGATCAACGTCATAAAGCTGTGTGATCGGTTATTGCTAAGCCGCAGGTGTACCCCTATGTCCCGCGAACCTGACATTTTTTGATACCTGTTTCCGGTGAGCCTTCTCAGTTCCGGCTACCAACTTTAGCCGAGACATTCCGCACCACTCTCGTTCCTACGCTCCAGCGTGGGAACGTAACCCGGACGCTCCTGCGTCCTGATGAGACCGCTGGAGCGGTCATTCAAGGTTCCCACGCTGGAGCATGGGAACCAGAGTAAACCGTTTATCATTACCAGGTACTTTCATGAACAATTATCCAGTCATTATTTTTGATTTCGAGACCACCGGCCTGTCACCAAAATATGGAGACCGAACCATTGAGGTCGGTGCGGTTCGCATTGAAAACAATCAGGTGACAGACCGTTTCCAGAGCTTAATGAATCCCGGTTGTCGAATCAACTCTTTCATCACCTCCTTTACCGGTATCAGTAATGAGATGGTAAAAAAGGCCCCGCCCTGTGCAGAATTGATGGAACAATTTTCCGAGTTTATCGGTGATTATCCCCTGGTGGCCCATAACGCCTCTTTTGATCGCAGATTTCTGGAGGCTGAACTTGAATATATAGGTAAAGGGATACGCAATGATATAGTCTGCTCCATGCTGACAGCACGCAGGGTGTATCCCCAGGCTCCGAACCATAAGCTGGGCACACTGGTTGAGTATTGCGAGCTTGCCAATGATGGTACCTTTCACCGGGCATTGGCGGATGCAGAGATGACCGGCTCGCTCTGGCTGGCAATGATTGAGACGATTAAAGAGAGCTTTGCAGTGGAAGAGGTGTCCTTTGAGCTGATGCAAAAAGTATCAAGGATGCCCAAGGCAAAGGTACCGGCATATCTTGCAAAGGTTGCCAAAAAACAGAGTTGCTGAAAAAAACGCACCGGCCTCCAATCCTTTACGGTCGTCCCTCCCTCCATTCCATTGCGGCGCACACCTTTACCTGCTCTTTCCTCCCTTATCCAGCAACCCTTTACTGCTGACCAGGGGAGAGAGCAAGCCGGAACCCGAAGTTCGCGTACCGGTTGACGGGCGTGTTGATGAAGCGGAGCGCTGACCGGCAGCTGCCGGCGGAGTTGTCCCACGAGCCGCCCCGCAAAACCCGGAGCGAGCCCCCAGATGGTCCGGTAGGATTATTCCGTAGGCTTGACGTATAGTATTCTTCCCCATACCAATCCGAACACCATTCCCATACATTGCCGCTCATATCATGCAGTTTAAAATCATTTGCCTGTTTCGTTCCCACCGGATGTGTTTTGCGATCACTGTTATCAGCAGACCATGCCAGGTCATTCAGAGTATTGCCGCCACAATACCTGCTCCCTTTGTTCGCCCGGCAGGCGTATTCCCACTCCGCCTCAGTGGGCAGTCGATAGGTTGTGTTGGATTTGCTCTTCAGTTTGCTGATAAATGACTGAGTATCGTCCCAGGAGACCTGTTCCACCGGATACCTTGTACCTTTTTGAAACCCGGCTGGATTGTCGTCCATAACAGTTTGCCACTCACCCTGGGTGACCTCATACTTTCCCATCCAAAAAGCATCTACGCAGACCTCGTGTACCGGTCCCTCATCTGTGTCATGACCGTCTTCATCAACAGGCGAACCCATTTTAAAGCATCCCTTTGGCACATAGACGAATTTCATGCCAGTGACCTTATCGGTCATGGTGTCGCCTTGTTTGAGGACAGACCAGTCACCGGAGTTTTTTTCCGGCGTTACTGCTTGGATAGGGATAACAACAGCCCCGGCCTGTTGCAACAGATCCGCATACACATACCCCTGTCCATCAGATTGATCCACCAGGAACCAGGGCTGATTATGTACCCTGCCTGCGACCCAGATTTTGTCACCTTTTTTAAGACTTCCAATGCGCAGCGAACTGATAGTTGGCTGCTTGCGAATAGAGCCATTTTTAACTGCCTCATATTCTTCATCTATGAGGTCAATTGCTGCTATAACAGAATCCTCTGAAGTTGATGAGCCGCCACGAAGGAGTCCCGGATTTCGTTTAAAAATATCCTGCAAAGGTCCGGCCTCCTGCTGAAACTGCTTGGGAACCAGGAGAAAATCACCGCCATCATGGTTGACCCAGCGGATGTCACCATACTGGGGAGTTTGCTTTGCGTTCAACGCCACTGGACGTTTGATCAGTTCAAACAGGCTGTCACCATCGAGAATACCCTGATTGGTTCGCAGAGCAGTAATAAAAGCAGCCGCAAAGACCGAATGACCATTGCTGCCAAAATCCTGCACCAGTTCTATCCCGCCTGAGGTAAGGGCGGTACGGGAACGTTTCTTTAACATTCGCCCCAACCAGATATCTTTACTCAGATGAGAGGGGAGTTGTACTCCCGAATCGCGCATCAGCAGTTTGCCGGAAAAACAGGCATCCGCCACTACCAAAATATGCCTGGCCTGGATAACCTTGAGAAAATTGGTGACTGAAGCAATGGGAATCCAGTTGGCCGGGTTGTTTTTCTCTGCGTCCACCGGCTGCCAGTAACCGACATCACCAGCAGGGTCAAGAAAACCGTGACCGGCATAATAGATCAGGAGATTGCTTTTTTCCTCCTGCATACTGGTACGAAGCCGTTCCATTGCCGTAAAGATCTGGTACCTGTCCGCATCCTCCAACAGTTCTACTGTAAAGCCATATTGCTCTTTCAGAACCTTTGCAACTGCTCTGGCATCTGCCAGCGGTGTTTTCAGGTCTGTGAGATGTTTATAGTTTTGATTGCCGATCACCAGGGCATGGTAACTGCCAAAAACAGAATCTGAATCTGCTGATGCCGCAACAGGCAGCAGCAGAATGAAAAAGAGCAGCAGCCCCTGGAAAAGTAATCGCTGTATGGAAAACTGTATTTTTTCCTGCCAACACATTTGTTGATCTCTCCCTTAATTGGTGCTTGAATCAATGCCCTGCTTCATCTTTGTCAACTCTGCACTATAAGCCGAATCCTGATCCGCCGCAACCTGCATAACCTGCAATGCCTTGTCCTGTTCACCATTTGCGAGCAATAACCCGGCAAACAAGGCCAGATGGTCAGCCTGATTCTCGGTACTGAATTTTGCTGCCATTCGAGCCATGGCCACGGCCTCGCCAATGCGCTTTTCCTGCTGCCAGACCCTGGCAATATTGGCCATGGGCAGGGCTGCATCGGGCAGGGTCAGGCCGGGTTTGGAGAGTGCTTCCCATTGCGCATCAATATCCGGCTCGCTGCCACGCATTTCCAGGGTTCTGGTAACGGTAGTGCTGCTCTTGCCAGCAACCTTACTCTCCTGAATTTCTTTGAGCAGTAACTGCGGTGAACCCTGCCAGAGCATGATACAGATAAGGACAGTACCAAATAAGGCAAAGTAGGTTCCCGGCCAGAAATTGGTCATGGTCAGCTTGAACCCGCCCCCCACGACAGCGGCAGATGCTCTGCTTTCGCTCGCTCCGACGGGGGTACTGGTAAACAATTTATAGCCTAAATAGATTGCCAATGCGCCTATGGCAAGGACGCTCAAGCGATACAGGGTTACATACATCAGGAATCCGGCGGGGATAGTCATGCTGTGCCTCCAGGGGCGGGTGGACGTTTATGATTAATTCGGCTACCAACTTTAGCCGGGACATTTCTTCACTCCCTCTCGTTCCCACGCTCCAGGTAAGCGAGCTCGAAGTCTGCGCTTATCTGCGAGACTCCGTCTGTCTCGCATCGACCGCTGGAGCGGTCATTCATAGTTCCCACGCAGGAGCGTGGGAACCAGAGGAAACATTGTAAAGAGGATACGATTTTTCTTAGATCCCATTTTTAGTCTCGTTCCCACGCTCTTGCGTGGGAATGAATTATGGACGATCCTGCGGCTGTACAGGACAGACGGAGTTTCGCAGGCTCGCTTACCTGGAGCGTCCAATTTACGTTCCCACGCAGGAGGTAA
>DAOVTM010000188.1 GCA_030633145.1 Desulfobulbaceae bacterium | reverse complement strand
TGGTGGAAGGTGATACCGATCTTGCCACTGGCAACATCAAAAAGAACATCACCATCTTTGGCGTAACCGGGGATAACAACGTGGTCGATACCAGTTCCGGTACTGCCGAGGCCGGAGATATCCTGTCCGGCGAAACAGCCTTTGTGGCCGGTTCCCTGGTACACGGAACCAGACCAATGGCATCGACGCATAAAACCGGTCAAAGATTTTGCACAAAGCTTGACGGCTCCGACTGGGTAATTGAAACGGATTGTTCACTTGCTTCACCTGCCAGCCAGGATGGCGATCTGCGAGAAGGTATAGCCTGGCCTACTGCCCGTTTTACCAGTAATAGCGACGGTACGGTAACCGATAACCTCACCGGCCTTATTTGGCTCAAAGACGCTAACTGCCAGGGGGAAACGACCTGGTCGGCAGCATTGACATTTGTGGAGACTCTGCAAGATAGTGTTTGCGGACTCTTCGACTTCTCCACTGCCGCCCAATGGCGCGTCCCCACCATTACGGAGTTGCTCACTCTTGTGAATTATAACTTTACAACTCCAACTCTCAGCAACGCAGCTGGAACAGCTCAGTGGACAACAAATAATGATGCTTTTTCCAAAGTACAATCTGCTAGTTACTGGTCTTCGACAACCAGAAGAGATTCATTGGGCTTTGCGTTTAACCTGAATCTTAAATTCGGCACAGTCTTAGGCACCGACAAGGGCGAGCAACATTACCTATTGCCGGTTCGAAATAAATAACAGATCCTTCAGCCATTTTTTAAATTAATCATCCATTGTTCAGAAAATAGGAGAAATACCGTGAATTTTTTCAATGAAACCAGGTTTACCTTTGAGTCTTTTGCCCTTGCTGAGGATACCTTTGGCGTTGTCTCCTTTACCGGCAGCGAAGGTCTGTCACAACTGTACAGCTTTGATATCAATCTGATCTCCGACAATCCCAATCTGGACATGCAGGCCATACTCCAGGATCGAGCCGTATTCCGCATCCATCGTTCCGACAAATCCGTTGTCCGTTTTAATGGCCTGGTGGTCGAGTTTGATCTTATTCGCGCCGTGGGCGATTGCTATCTCTATCGTGCCTTGCTCGTGCCTGCTCTCTGGCGGCTTACCCTGACCCATCACAACCAGGTTTTTCTAGATAAGACCCCAAAGGAGATCCTGTCCGATGTGCTTGAGGACGGTCGTATCACCAGTCTGGATTACGAATTCCGGCTGCAAGAGAGCTATTTCACCTGGGAGTATGCCTGCCAGTACGGTGAAAGTCATTATGCGTTTTTCAGCCGCTGGCTGGAGCGCAACGGCATGTACTATTTCTTTGAGCAGGAACAGGGGCGGGAAAAACTGATCATCACTGACTCGCGCATGTCCCATAACCCGGCACCGCTTGGTGCTGAACTTCTCTATTCACCGGTCTCCGGGCTGGAGGATTTTCATCTTGAGGAGGTGGCGCAGTCTTTTATCTGCCGTCGGCGTAATGTGCCGCATACCATTGAATTGCGGGATTACGACTATCGTCACCCCTCACTTGATGTCGCCGGTCGGGCTGAGGTCTCAAAGGATGGTTTCGGTGAAATGTACTATTATGGTGATCATTTTCGCACCCCGGAAGGCGGCGACAAGCTGGCGACCCTGCGCTCCGAGGAGCTGCTCTGCCGGGCTGAACAGTTTCACGGTGAGTCCTCGGTTCCCTATATCTCGCCCGGATTCCGTTTTCTCCTTGATAACCATTTCCGTGCTGACATGAATGCGGATTATCTCACTATTTCCATGGAGCATGAGGGCAACCAGGCCGCATTTCTCATTGCCGGTCTGCGGGAGCTGCTCAGTGCTGATGAAACAAAAAGCCTGTATCGCAACTCGTTTACCGCCATCCAGGATCAGGTGCAGTTTCGAGCCGAACGCACCACCCCGCAACCGCGTATCCACGGCAGTATCAACGCCCGCATTGACGGTTCAGGTTCAGGTGACTATGCCGAACTTGACGAGCATGGCCGCTACAAGGTCGTCCTGCCCTTTGACCGGGCCGACCGCAGCGGCGGCAAGGCATCGGCCTGGGTGCGGATGATGCAGCCCTCAGCCGGGCCGGGCATGGGCATGCACTTTCCTCTGCATAAGAGTACTGAAGTGTTACTCACCTTTATCGACGGCAATCCGGATCGACCGATTATTGCCGGGGCAATGTCCAATACCGAACATCCCAGCGTTATCAACTCCACTAACCAGACTAAAGCCGGTTTTCGTACTGCTGGTGGCTCCAGTTTTCATACAGAAGACAGCAAGGGGCATGAACATTTTGTTATGAAGGCCGGGGACGGCAAGTGTACCATGCGTTTTGGCGCGGGATCAGGGTCAGCTTGGGTGGTCTCGGCACCTATGGCCGCCACCGGCGGAGCAGGATGTTCGTCAGTTGCGAGTGCATTCCATAGTCACATGTGGAATGTCAACCGTATTGGCATTGGTGTCGGATTAAAGGGATGGGGGATAGCTGGAGGGGTAATCTCTGCGTTACTTGGTTCTCTTAAGCTGTACGAGAAGGGCCTTGAAACCAAGATTAAAGTGCTGACCCATCGGGCCGATGAAAAGAAAGAAGAGGCTGAGGAGCTGGAAGAGGAGGCAAAAAAACACGAGAAGCTGGCAAGACAAAAGGATAAAGAGGCTGAAAAAAAGGATCAGGAGGCTGCAGAAGAAGAAAAAAAGGCCGTAGAGAAGAATGCCGTTGCTGAACAATACGAGACTGAGGCGAATCACTTTTTTTATAATATGAAGGAAAAGCTCGAATTAAAAGAAACAAAAATAGTGGGTATCCAGCATCTTGACAAAAATATTGAGCAATATAATCAAGAAGATAAGGATGCTGATGGATTGAAGAGGAAACGCGATGTCCTGGAGGCGGAGGTTAAGCAACTCGAGAAGGATGCTGACCGCTTGGACAGCAAAGTCAAGGAAACGAAAAAGAAGGCTGATGGTATTCGGGGCAAGAATGATAAAGAGGAGTATGTAAACGAGGATGGTAAGATTATAGATAACCCCATGAAAGATACAATGGCCTACTATAAAGCTGAGGCAGATAAGAAAAAAAAAGAGGCTGATGGTATTCGGGGCAAGAATGATAAAGAGGAGTATGTAAACGAGGATGGTAAGGCTATAATAAATGGGAAATATTATGGCCCCAGGAAAGGTACAATGGCCTACTATAAAAATGAGGCGGGCAAGCTGAAAAAAGAGTCCGTGAGAATAATCGGCAAAAACGCTGAGGGAGACTATGTTGACGAGAAGGGAGACCCGCTCCTCCTCACTGAAGATGGGAAAAAAAAGGAACCCATGGCCGAAACAGTGGCAGCCTATAAGAAAGACGCAGAACATGCTGAGGAGCATGGGTGGGACTACTGCCCCAGTGTAGACACCGTTGAAATAATTGATGGCGCATTGGAGCTTTGTGAGGCAGTTTATCTGGCGTTATCATTAATGCCCGGCCAGCGTCCCGGTGTCCACATCGATGTCCATGGCGGCACTGTGCTAACGGGGTCGAGCCATATCCATATAGGCAAGGGTAATGATGTTAAGATTGAGGCGCATAAGGGGGATGTGAAACTTGAGGCCCATAAGGGGAATGTGACACTTGATGCCCATAAAGCTGTTAAACTGGCATCTGGTACGGCCACATGCAGCTTGAAGCATAATGACAATATCGAGCTTGTAGTTGGTACTGCTGCCAAGACGATCAAATTGCTGGCGGGTACCGCCAGGGTTGCTGAGGTTCCCGCCAAAGGTGCCATCTGCACGTTGACGCATAATGGTGATATCGATCTTGAGGTCACCGTGGAGGACAAAAGTATCACGTTGACTGCCGGGGACTCCAAATACACGATGAAAAAGAATGGTGATATCGAGCTTACGGTTGGCACTGCCACAAAGAGTATCAAGTTGACAGCAGGTACCACTAAATGCACCTTGACCAATAATGGTGCAGCTGAGCTGGCAGCAGGTACCACTAAATGCACCTTGAAAAAAGATGGCGCAGCCAAACTTGAGAGTGCAACCAGCGTTGAACTGGCATGCGGTGATGGGGGGTAAGGGTGATAGATGGTCACATCCGGATAAAGGGAAAAAATTTAGTTAATGAATTCAAGGAAATACAGATCAAGGCAGGCAAATTGCAACTGGGATAAGACTCTACGGATGCAAATTCAGTTTCAAACAATTTGCAGAGCTTTAGTGGTAATGAGAAAATATGTTTTTCAGAGGAGAAAACCTGTGCGAAAAATAAAAAACCTGTTCGTAACAATCTGCTGTGCTGTCATCTTGCTGACAGCCATGATCGGTCAGGCAAAGACCCTGATCTATTGCTCCGAGGGCAGCCCGGAAGGGTTTAATCCGGCTTTCTATACCTCGAACACCACCTTTGATGCCTCATCCCGACCAATTTTTAACCGACTGATCGAATATGAGCGTGGAACCAACAAATTGGTTCCAGCCCTTGCCGAGAGCTGGGATATTTCTGCTGACGGTATGACGTACACCTTTCATCTGCGTAAAGGGGTACAATTTCATACCACAAAAGGGTTCACCCCGACCAGAGCATTAAACGCGGATGATGTCGTGTTTACCTTCAAACGTCAGCTGGACAGGACACATCCCTATCATACGATTTCCAACGGCCAGTACGAGTTTTTTAACAGCATGTCCATGCCTGACCTTTTAAAAGATATTGTCAGCAAGGACGAATATACCGTCCAAATCCTCCTCACAAAACCTAACGCGCCCATGATTGCCAGCTTGGCCATGGATTTTGCCTCTATTCAGTCGGCTGAGTACGCTGATGCGATGCTCAAGGCCGGAACTCCGCAAAAAGTTGACCTGCAACCCGTCGGTACAGGCCCGTTTCAGCTGGTTGTCTATCAGAGGGATGCCGTTATTCGTTACAAGGCGCATCCTGACTACTGGGCGGGCAAGGCCGCAATTGATACCCTGATCTTTGCCATCACCCCTGATGCCTCGGTTCGTTATCTGAAGTTGAAGGCCGGCGAGTGCCAGATTATGTCCTTTCCCCATCCGGCTGACCTTGCTGCCATGAAAAAGAATAAGGGTATCAACCTGATGGAAAAAGATGGGCTGAACATCGGCTATCTGGCCTATAATACGCTGATACCTCCCTTTGACAACCCAAAGGTCCGCAAGGCGCTGAATATGGCGATCAACAAACAGGCTATCCTGGAAGCGGTTTTTCAGGGCGTGGGCAAGGTTGCTAAAAATCCTATTCCGCCGACGATCTGGTCATATAATGATGCGGTCACCGATGATGTTTACAACCCGGAAGCTGCCAGGAAAATGCTGGCTGATGCCGGAGTAAAAGACTTGCGTACCAGGATATGGGCCATGCCTGTGCAGCGGCCTTATAACCCCAATGCTCACAGAATGGCAGAGCTTATCCAGGCTGACTGGGCTGCAATTGGCGGTAAGGCGGGAATTATCTCCTATGAGTGGGGCGAGTATCTGAAACGTTCCAAGGATAAGGAGCGGGATGGCGCTGTCCTGCTTGGCCTGACAGCCATGAATGGTGATCCTGACAATTTCTTCACGGTGCTGCTGGGCTGTGACGGTGTTGGTGGCGCCAACCGGGCCAACTGGTGCTACCCGCCCTTTGAAGAGCTGATTCAGAAGGCCAGAACGGTTTCCGACCCTGCAGAGCGAACCAGACTGTATGAACAGGCTCAGCTTGTTTTCAAAAAGCAGGCTCCATGGGCAACCATTGCCCATTCCATGATTTTTGAGCCGGTTCGCAGTGAAGTGATTGATTATCGTATTGATCCCTTTGGTGGTCACATCTTTTATGGTGTTGACCTGAAAAAATAAAGGGATTTTTGGGCATCCTTCAGTTGCCAGTTGACACTTTTTTCATCAAACTGTTCGTGCCGGTGCGTAAAACGCACCCTACGTTCTTGTAAAAACGGGACTTTTAATCTGGTTCCCAAGCTCCAGCTTGGGAACAATTCCTCGGAAGCTCCAGCTTCCCGGTTATTACGAGAAGCTGGAGCTTCTTAAACCAGATTCCCAAGCTGGAGCTTGGGAACCAGGAAAAAGAGATTTTTTGGCATCCTTCATTTCATGCCGGTGCGCAAAACGCACCCTACGTTCTTGTAAAAACGAGACTTTGTAGGGTGCATTTTATGCACCAAAAGTGGTTGTAACATAATAAGGTTTTCCAATATGAAAAGGTACAATATGTACCCCACACTAAAAGTACACAGGAGGAAAAACATGAGTCTGCAAAAGCAATTTGTCTTGGCAACCGTAGCGATTTTAACATTGTCCCTTGCCACCCTTGCACCAGCTGCAAACTATCAACCCATTGTCCACGAGCTGATTCAAATTCTTGAAGGTAAGCCGGAATTGAAAGAGGCTCTCAAAGAATCAATCCGTAAGGCTAATCGCCTTGAGGCCCCTACACTCAATGCATACTACTCATTTCTGGATAACATGGTCACCCTGATTCCAACTGACAGAAATGTAAATGCCAAGATGCTGGAATTCTATTACCTCATCAATCTGTCACCAGATGATATTCTTCTGCGAGACGACCTGTTTCAGCAATGGACCCACAAATTTGCCGATGACTGGGGCAGCTTCCTCAACACCCCGGAATCAGCCAGATATCTGGAACAATTCTATGTCAATCCTATCTTCAATATCCATGATTATGACAAAGGGACAAGCGGCTGGCTGACCTTTAATCAGTTTTTTTACCGGCATGTCAAACCGGGCAAGCGGCCCATAGCCGCACCCTGTGATGATACGGTTATCGTTTCACCCGCTGACAGCGTCATTCAAGGGCAGTGGGAGATCAACGAAAATTCTGAAATAACAGCCAAGGGTTTGCAATGGTCTCTGCATGAACTGTTGGACGGTAGCCCCTATCAAGACAGGTTTAAAGGTGGAACCTATACCCACATGTTCCTGAATGTAAATGATTACCACCGCTATCATGTTCCTGTGCGGGGGGAAGTGCTGGAATCAAGGAACATCCATGGTAAAGTCGTGTCAGATGTCCTGTTAAAATCAGATTACACCCTTGACGACATAATTGACCCAACCTTCCAGTTCAAGCAGGAACGCGGACTTGTTGTCCTGGATTCTCCCGTGGGGCTGGTTGCCATACTTCCCATAGGCATGGCTCAGGTTTCTTCGGTCAACCTGACCGCAGAGGTGGGGACAAAGTTGTTCAAGGGGCAGGAGTTTGGATATTTTGCCTTTGGCGGTTCCGATATTGTCCTCCTGTTTGAAAAGGGCAGGGTTAAGATTACGGCAAAAGCTGGTACCCATTACAAACAGGGAGAAGCGATTGCCAAATCTGTATTGTCCGGCAATGAATAGAGTAACCTCAAGTTCGACACTGGCAGAGACTGCTATTAATTGATTGTTTTTGCATCCCTGCAAAGATTTGATTACTGTGCCTTATGTCGAATATCCAGACCACATCGCTCTACTTGACATATTTTCCGAAAAATAGCGGATAAACCGTAAAATTACCAGCAAGGAAAACAATCTGTGCAATATCTCAATGAAACCAGATTTACCTTCGACTCCCATGCCCTTGACAAAGCAACCTTTGGCGTTGTCTCCTTTACCGGCAGTGAAGGCTTATCCCAACTCTACAGTTTTGATATTAGCCTGATCTCTGATAACCCCAACCTGGACATGCGAGCCGTACTTCAGGATCGGGCAGTTTTCCGTATCCATCGTTCTGACGGCTCCATTGTCCGTTTTAATGGCATTGTGGTTGAATTTGACATTATCAGTGCTGTGGGTGACTG
>DAOVTM010000153.1 GCA_030633145.1 Desulfobulbaceae bacterium | reverse complement strand
GTAATAAAACAGCAAAAATTATCTATGCAGCACATGCAGATGAGGGTTACTGATTCAATTCAGTAACCCTCTTTTAGTTTTAAACCAGCTTACATTAAAACTACCTTTCATGTCATCCTCACCTGCCTTTCAACAGTACAATGCCTATTTTTTTTCATGGACAACAGTAAATATGTGGAGTATAATTACTCACTTTATAGAGTTGTATAAAGGACAAAAAACAGGATAAAATCATAATGCGGAAAAATTGTTCAACCTTAATCTGCTGGTTCCTCTTCTGCCTGTTACTGTTAAGTGGCTGTGCTGAAGAACGCTTCAGCAGCAACACCGAGTTGAAGGAGTTCCAAAAAGATTCGCAAAAGGTTTCCAAGAAGACCGAACGCATGGAGATGATGAAATCGGTTCTCAGCGCACCACCCGAGCAGACCGAATACCTGCTGGGTCCCGGAGACCTCCTCACGGTCACGGTCTTTGAGACCGAAGACCTCAACACCGAGGCGCGTGTCAGTTCACGGGGTCATGTCAGTCTGCCCATTCTGGACAGGGTTGATGTCATGGATCTGACCGTAGCTGAAGCAGAAGAAAAAATAGAAACCCTGCTCAGGAAAAACTATTTACGAGATCCCCATGTTGCCGTCTTTGTCAAGGAACGAGTCAGTAACCAGGTGACCCTGTCCGGCGCATTCAATGCCCCGGGAACGTATGACTATGTGCCTGGACGACGCTTTCTTGACATCATCGCCATTGCCGAAGGTCTCAAGGAAGAAGCCGCCTCCATTGCCTACCTCACCCGTACCGACCGCAAAACAAAAAAACAGCAATACTATATCATTGATATGGATGCCCTGATAAAAAAGGGAAGGATGGACTTTAATGTGACCATCAATGGTGGCGATGTGATCTTTATTCCCGAGGCTGGCAAGTGTTTTGTTGACGGTGCAGTCCGAAAACCAGGCACCTATCCGGTCAAGGGCGATATAACCATTACCCAGGCCATTGCCCTGGCTGGCGGTCTGGCTGGATACGCCGATAATGACAAGATTAAACTGATCCGCTATAACGGTGAGGGTAAACGACAGATCGTCAGCCTCAGTTACAGTGACCTCCAGGAGGGCATGGGTGACAAGTTAAAACTGCAGGATCAGGATATAATCTTTGCCGAATCCTCCTCTGCCGGACTCTTCTCCTCCGGTATGGGCTTCACCCTGGGTTTCATGGGAACCGGCATCCAGTATAGTAATCCCCAAAAAGAGTATAACTAACAGCTAATGCGGCAGTGGTAACAAAACTGAAATTCCCGAAAACCGCCCAGCTTGGTGTCCTTTCCCTGCCAGCTGCCATGCCGGTTATCTTTGGCTCCGTGCATCCCGTTGTGGTCGGGCTGTTTACCGCCTTTATGTTATTGTTCTGCGGCGGCTGGCTTCTCCTGAACCACAGCCAAATTTCGCAACAGTCAAACCGCTGGTACCTGCTTTTTCTTTTCTTTATCGGCTGGCTTGTTCTGACCTCCATCCCCTTGCCGCTTGCCCTGCTGGAAATACTTTCACCAGCCCGTGCTGCCTCTCTGGATGCCATAAACCGCTTAACCGATGCAACGGTTACCAGTGCCACTCTGAGCTATAATTCCGGGGCAACCCTGATGACAGCTCTCTTTCTCTTCAGCCTGTTGCTCTACGCCCGCACCCTGGAATCCCTGCTTGATGCAGATAATGATTTGCTCGTGAAGATGATTTATATCTGTATCACAGTGGCTGTTCTGGAAACAGGGTACGGCTTGATCCAGGTTGTCAGCCCGCACCTCGGGGTACTCTGGCTCGCTGATACGCAACAGTTCAAGGGTATGGCTAGAGGGACAATCATCTATAAAAACCAGTATGCCTCCCTGCTCAATATGTGCTGGCCCCTGGCACTTGGTGCCGCCCTGCTCCGCTTCAAAAAGGCACGATCCACGCTTGTCGGTCAGGAATGGAGAAAGAGACGGCGTTCTGCCCTGCTGGAGAAGATCAACAGCTACTCCATGCAGGGGGTTATCCTCCTCTTTACCGCCTCGTTCATCATGCTGGGAGTTATTTTTTCCCAGTCCAGAGGCGGAATCATCTCCATGGTCATGATTCTGATTATGCTGCTGATATTCATCCCCCTGGAGAGAAAAAGCAAGGTGTGGCTGGCTGGCTGCATGACACTTATTCCCCTGCTCTACGGTTCCATTGTCGGTTTTTCAGCAGTCATTGAGCGGTTCCTGGTCATTGGACAAGGGGGACAGAATCGTTTTGAGATTTATACCTCCAGCCTGCCCATGCTCTATGACCACCTGCTGACCGGTACAGGACTTGAATCATACCGCCTGCTCTCCTCTCTTTATCTAAAATTCTTTCCCGAACACCTCCTCTATGACAGGGTTCATAACGAATACCTTGAGCTGACCATTGAACTGGGCCTGCCCCTTGCCCTGCTTCTGTTCAGCACACTTTTCCTGGCCATTTTTCTCCAGGGAAAACAGCTCCTTCTGCAAAGGAAAAAGAAATTATACAGGATACGTTCTCCTAAAATCATTGCCATTACTGGCTGGTGCGCTATAATTGGCTTTCTCTTCCATGGCATTGCAGACTTTGGCTGGCGTCTGCCGGTGAACCTGCTCTACTGCGTGATTCTTGCTGTGCTGGTGCGCACAGCGCAAGCCTACTCAACACTCACAACTCATAAATGATCGACATTCACTCCCATATCCTGCCCGGCGTTGATGATGGAGCTGCAAACCTGGAAGAGTCAACAGCTATGGCACAGGCTTATGTCGCATCAGGCTTTACGCATGTCTTTGCAACCCCGCACCATATCCCTGGTACAGCCTGGTCAGTCAGCAGTAAACGGATCAGACAAGAAGTTCAGAGCCTGCAGCTTCACTTGCAAGAAAATGACATTAACCTGACCATTCATCCCGGTATGGAGATTGCCATCCACTATCACATCGGCAAAGAGCTGGCAGAACACCAGTTACTGCCACTGGGAGAAACAAACTGCTACCTGCTGGAACCACCCTTCCAGATGTTCCGCGATGACCTGATAGACACCCTTCTCTCTTTTAAGAATCTGCAAAATAATGGCAGAAAAAAAAGAAATATCATTCTGGCCCATCCAGAACGAATTCCTTTTTTTCAGGAAAAAAAAGAGTTGCTTATCGAACTGAAGCAGGAGGGAGTAATGCTCCAGATTAACCTGGGCAGCCTCCTGGGCAGATTCGGCAGGCAGGCCCTTTCCACAGCTCTCTATCTCATGGAACATGACTGTATTCATTTTGTCGCTTCTGACACGCATGGAAGCGAGAATCGCATGGTGCCGACAATAGAGGATCTGCAGCAACTTGAGCAACTGCTTGGTTCTGAGCTGACAAAAACGGTTTGCTACGATAACCCGGCTCGTCTCATCAGGTGACCATCATGCAAATTTATTACCACAGAGGACACAGAGGACTCAATGAATATTTTTTTTCTGTATTCTCTGTATTCTCTGTGTTCTCTGTGCTCTCTGTGGTAAGTAAAAAATACCTCTATATAATAATCTATACTTTTTTATCATGAACGAATCCCCCCCCAACGATACTAATCGACAAATGGTTGTCGGCTCGTCCGCAGCAGGTCAAAATCTCCCCTCAGTTGACTACCGGGAGGCTCTCCCGCCAATAGCAGAAGAAGAAATTCATCTCCGCGATTATATAGAAGTTTTAATCCGCCGTAAATGGGTGGTTATCATCTTTTTGCTGGTCACTTTTGTTTCTGTTGCCCTCTTTACCCTGACCTCTACCCCTCTCTTTCAGGGAAAAGGTATTATCAGGGCATCGGCAGCATCGGGTAAACTCACCCAGTTTGAAGATATTCAGACCAATGCCCTGCGGACCATGGAGTTTCAACAGACCCAGGTGCGGCTCCTGAAAAGCGAACAGATGTCACTGCGCATTCTCGATGAACTTGAACTGCGGAAGAACCCGTTGTTCAATAAGGCTCTGGTTGCAGGCATCAACCCGGATGATGGCTTTCTTGCCCTTGCTCGCCAGTCCCTCTCCTCCGTACTCAGTTTTATTCGAGCCAGTGAGGGGGAAGACGACAGCCTCAACAATGAGGGCAAGGAGCGATTACTTATTGATACTATAGTACGAAAGCTGCAAACAGAGGTCAAAATTGCGCCAGTGCGTAACAGTGAACTGATAGAACTCAGTTACGAGGCTCCAGATCCACAGCTGGCCGCTCAGGTGGTCAATACCGCCATGGACGAGTTCATCAACCTCCACCTTGATGCCAATATTGACTCATCCAAGACAGCTGGCAAATTCCTTGATAAACAGATCAAAACTGCCCAGATCAAACTTGAGCAGTCTGAAAAAGAACTCAATAACTATTCCAGACAGGCCGGGCTGGTGTCCATGGATCCCAAGCTCAATCTGATCATGCGCCAGCTGGAAGAACTCAACGATGCCCTGGCCAAGGCTCGTGCTGAACGGATTGGCAAGGAGGCCCTCTACCAGCAGGCCATTGGCGATAACTCGCAAAACCTGAGCCAGATTCTGCAGGATCAACTCATCAAAAATCTCAAGGAACAGCATGCAACCCTGAGAGCCGAATATGAAGACCTCTCCACCACCTTTAAACCGGCCTACCCCAAGATGAAACAGCTACGGGCCAGGATGGACGACATTAAGCAGCGAATCAATGATGAAAGGTCTCAGATCATTGACTCCATTAAAAATGACTATGAGGCGGCCGAGAAAAAACAGGAGTATTTGCAGGTAAAGGCGGAGGAGCAAAAAGAACGAGCCATTGAACTCAACGACAAGGCCACGCAGTACAGAATCCTCCTGCGCCAGGTCGAGACCAACAAGTCCATTTATCAGAGCCTGTTGCTGCGCTCAAAAGAGGTTGAGGCAACCCTGGGTGCGGCTGTAACCAATATTCAGATCATTGACCGAGCCAGGATCCCCATCTATCCATCCAAACCCAGGGTGGCACGCAACCTCCTGCTCGGCCTGCTGCTGGGCATCTTCGGTGGCATCGGCATTGCCTTTCTCCTCGAATACCTGGATGATACCATTCAAAACCCGGAAGAACTGGTCAACCGCTTTAATATCCCGGTGCTTGGGCTTATTCCTTACGATAAGATAGGAGAGCATGACAAGAAATCTCTGGCTCTGAAATTTTACCATGAACCTCGTTCACCCATTGCAGAGTCAGTCAGAACCGCCATGACCTCTATTGAGCTGTCTGCGGCAGATCGACCGCCCAAGACGATCCTGATTACCTCGGTACTGGCTGGTGCGGGTAAATCCAGCCTGGCCTGTAACATTGCCCTTTCCTACCTCTCCACAGGGGAAAACTGTTTAATCATTGACACTGATCTGAGAAAACCCAGCCTGCACAGGGTCTTTGATCAGAGCCGTAAAGGTTCCGGACTCTCCAGTGTACTCAGTGGCCTAAACACCCTGCAGGAGGTTCTCCGCCACACCGATTATAAGGGGCTGGACTTTATCTCCAGCGGCCCGCTGCCTCCCAATCCTGCGGAACTGATCGCATCAAAACGGATGCAGGAACTGTTAAACCTGGTGGGTGAACATTACAGCCATATTATTCTCGATGCTCCTCCATACCAGGGATTTGCCGAGATTCTGGTCATGGCAAATAAGGTGGATGGCCTGATCCTGGTTACCGTGGAAGGAGATACACCAAGGGACGGGGTAAAGCATTTTCGCAGGTCTGTACTCAATGTCGGTGGCAGGATTCTTGGAGCGGTGGTTAATAAGGCAGGTCGCACCAAGGGGTATGGCAACTACAGTAAGTACAGTTATTATGCCTATAATTACGACTATGATTATGGACAAAAGTCTTAAATATAACGAAGCTGCGTTGCTAGTGACAATCATTGGCAACATGAGCAACATTATTGAGCTATGAGGACTGTACCAACACTGATACTGCGCCTGCTCCTCTTTTTCGTGCTGCTGGGGCTTGCTTGTTTTGAACTGCGCCTGGCCATAGTTGCCCAGAGTGCGTACAGCGGTGTTTCGCAAAGCAGGGCGATCAGGAAATACCAGACTCAACCTCGTTTTCTCGTTGCTTACGGGCAAGATGCCTATCTTGCAAAGGGAGATCTGGCCGCTGCTGGAAACTGGTACCAGAAAGCACTTTTCTCCAACCCTCTTTATATACCAGCATGGTTGGCTCTGGCTGAACTGTACAATGATGAAGGTTCCACAGATAAGGCTCTGGCAATCCTCGACTATGTTGATGGAAAAATGGAGGATATCGGACGCTGGCGTTGGGAAAAGGCCATGCTTGCCTTTCAGTTACAGCAGCCAGAACTCGTACGCAAGGACATAGCCTGGATGCTTGCCCAGGAGAAGATCAGTGAACAGACAAAGCAAAAAGCGGTCAAACTTGCCTTTTCCCTCTGGCCTGATCCGGATGAACTGTTGGAGAATATGGGACAGGATAATATTGAAAGACTGTTCCGCCACGCTGTTCGCTCAAAAAACTATGACACGGCACTCTCTCTCTGGCCTTTCTTTGAACAGGAAAAGCCGGAAGCAGCACAGGTACTAGCCTATATAAATCTCCTCATAAACAGCAAAGAAGGGGATAAGATTCGAGAGGCTGGGAAAATCTGGCAAACATATTATTCCACAACATCCAAATTTTATAATGGCGATTTTGCCCAAAAGGTTGTGGGCAGTGGTTTTGGTTGGCGAATATGGAAGACTCAGGGAGTGACATTTGAACAATCGGCATCTGAAAAGGAATCATCTCAGCTGCATCTCCAATTTTCAGGCAGCAACCTTAACTATTACCACTCAGTACAATTTATTGTCCTGACTCCGGAATACCGTTATCAACTCTCAGGCCGACTTCGCAGCAGAGGATTGAGTACGGATCAAAAGCCCTTTATTGAAATTAGAGGTCTGCACTGTGCTATGAAACCAGTTACCACAGACATGGTACAAACGGATCAGGAATGGACTCCATTCTTCCTTGTCTTCAATGTCCCGGAACAGTGTAATGGCGTTATGGTTCGAGTCCGCCGCAGAGTGAGCAAAAATATTGATAATCAACTCAAAGGTGATCTCTGGTTGACGGGTTTCTCCATTCGGGAAGTCCCGCTTGAGGAGAACTGGCTCTCAGTTTCCGGTCTGGAGGTTATCTCGGAACCACCGATATCTCCGTTACGAGAATTTATTAACACCGGTATCAAGGATAACGATACCAGTGATCCAAAAACTGAACACAATCACTGATCCATGCAACAGTCCGTTCAGCGTCTCATCAAAAAAATCGCACACCACCCATCAACTGAAGAACTCATTCTCTTCATCGCCGGTGACAACGACATAACCCATGCCTGCGTTGAACTGCAGCAACGACTGGACACAAAGCATAATCTGAGAGATATTGAAGATTTGTGCCTCAGTTACCAACTTCCCATGGATCTGCTTGCCCGGGAATTGCAACGCATAACTGCTATTTTCTCACCTGAGACAATCAGTGATGAGTATGTTGTTCTGGGGCTGAACAGCAACGCTGATATCACTGATGTAAAGCAGGCATTTCGCAGACTCAGCCTCAAGTATCATCCAGACTCTTCCAAGATGGAAAACAGCGATAAATTTATTGAGATTTGCCAAGCGTATAAAACCATTATCAGTCAGACTGGAGCCAATGTCAACAGCTATTCCAATCAGCAGAACGGTTGGAGGAAGCAGATGAAAAAAAGGAAAAAACTCACCCGGCGACAGAAACGAAAGAGTATTATCCTCTATTCCTGCCTTGCCCTGTTTGTTTGCCTTATTCTCCTGACAGTGCCGCTGGCCTATAAAAAAAGAGTTGTCCTGCAAAACCTTAACAGCAATGGAACTGGAAATGTCATCCAACCCATGGGGACGGCGCAAGTCCAGGAAGAACAACCCGACAGTAGGCCACAGTCTGTGACTGATAAGAACAGGAATACGGCTGAAACTGCTGGAGTGGAAGCTGCTCTGGCAAAGCAACAGGAAGAACAGAAGGAAAGGGCTAAAGCACTGGCCTTGGAAAAACAACAAGCAGAGCGGGAACAAGAAGCAAAAGCACGGAATCTCGCAAAACAACAAGCAGAGCGGGAAGAAGAGGAAAAAGCACTGGCTCTTGCGCACACCGCTCCCCCGCTACCGACCAGCCTATCTCTTAATAGATTTTTCTATGCCTATGCAACGGCCTACGGGGGAAAAAACATTGATCAGTTTTCCACCTTCTTTACTGCTGATGCACGAGAGAATGGGCAACTTTTCATACATCGACACCAAGAATACGTCAAGTTGTTTAATGCTGTTGACGACATCAGTTTGGAAATATCCATTCTAAATACCGACTGGCAACACAACGACATCAAAATCAGCGGTCGATTCCAACTTACCCTCTCTTATCCCAGGAGTGAACCGGTCCAGTCCAGAGGACGAATCTCTTTTCTGCTGACCAATAACAAACAGAACCGCAACTTGGAATACCTCGTAAAGACAATAAATTACAGCTTTGACTAAGCAAATAAACACTCTTTCACATACCACACTGTAGCCACATAACAAGTATTGATTGAGCGTAACCGTTCACCGGGATATTTTTTTCATCACAATTCTCTTAGTGGAAGAGGCGTTACGTTGCACGTTCATATTCGTGATTTATTGTTCCTATTGCACATTTATTGGCAGGTCATTTGTAGCTGTAAGTATTGTTAACAGATGAGTTTTCTTTTTCTCTTAGCCCATAATAATAGCCCGTTAAACAGCAAAGGAAACTGTTCTGTTCCGGTAAAACATACTCAGGTTTTCGAAAAATAATACGATACAAACTTGAATAAGGGACACGGATAAAAATAAG
>DAOVTM010000459.1 GCA_030633145.1 Desulfobulbaceae bacterium | reverse complement strand
TATCACCTCAGTGGTCTGGCAGACCGGTGCCTTGACCAGTCCGCTTCTCCCGTTGTATTTCCTGGTGGTGATGCTTGCGGCCACGACCCTGGGCTGGTTGACGACCATGTTGGAAACCATTCTGATCACGGTCTGCTATGTCCTGCTGGCCGCAGTGGACACCGGAGATATAGAGGATGGTTTTGACCTTGCCTTACTTTCCGACCTTGCCGGGCCGATCATTCAACTCTTCCTGATCTGGCTGGTGGCGGTCTTTATTTCCATCATTGCCAAAGAAGCAGACAAGGCCAAGGAAAAAATACGCCAACTTTCCCGGACAGATCAGCTCACCGGACTCTGGAATATGAAGATGCTGCTGGTCTATATGCAGCGTGAATACCAGCGCACCCTCCAGGAAGAGGGAGAGTTTACTATCATGATGATTGATGCGGATAACCTCAAGAAGGTCAATGATACCCATGGACACGATGCTGGTACCATGCTCATTGTCGCCATCTCCGAGATTATGCGTTCTGAACTGAATGAAGAGGTTATGCTGGCTCGCTTTGGCGGGGATGAATTTGTTGCCTTACTGCCAAAGACTAGCTGTGAGAAGGCCAGTAAGATAGCGGATAATATGTGTCAGGCCATTGCCCACTCCCCCCTGCCATACGAAGATACCGCCATAAACATCACCGTCAGTATCGGTATTGCCGGGTTCCCGGAACATGGAGAGGATCTGGCTCAGATTATGAAAATGGCAGACAAGGCTCTGTATCGCAGCAAGCATCTTGGCAAGAACCGCTGTACTATTTTTCAAAAACCTGATAGCAAAAAACAGAAAGCAGAAAGCCAGAGGACAGAATAAACACTACTATTTTCTGATCTCTATTTTGTCGGACAAGAATTCTTTCACCTCGGAAATCGGCACCTCTTTACGATGAAAAATTCCCGCTGCCAGGGCTGCCTCTGCCTTGGTTTTCGTAAACACCTCCAGAAAATGTTCCGCTGAACCGGCACCGCTGGAGGCAATTACCGGAATAGTCACCGCCCCTTTCACCGCATTGATCAGCTCCAGGTCAAAGCCGGAATTGGTTCCATCCTTGTCAATGCAGTTGAGCAGGATCTCTCCTGCGCCTAGCTGTTCACAGATTCGTGCCAGAGTGACTGCGTCCAGGTCGCGTCCTTCCCTGCCTCCCTTGATGGTACACTGGTACCAGCAGTACTTTTCGCCTTTGGGGCCGAGTGTTGAAGTTTTAATTACCGGATGTTTGACCGCTTCCGGCCCATCCACATACACCCTTCTCGGATCAACGGAGATCACCACGGCCTGGCTGCCATAGACCCTGGCGATCTGTTCAATGGAACTCATGCCTGTGGTCTTGCCTGTAGCCAGGACTTCCTCCACAATGAGTACCGCATCCGAGCCAATGGAGATCTTGTCTGCACCTGATCTGAAATACTCAGATGCCACCTCAAGGGCGGAGTAAAACCTGTTGTTGCAGTCGGTGAAATCACGGATTCCGCCACCAATGGTCAGGGGAACAAAGACATTTTTTGAGGTCTCTTGTAAAACTTCCATCATGGGCATGTCCTGGAGGGGGAAATCACGAAAGGCGGTGATATTTAAAAAGGTGATCTCGTCCGCCCCCTGTTCATAATACTCTCCTGCCAGTTGCACCGGCAGTCCCAGGTTGCGTACATTGCCATCTTCCCGCACATCGTACTGATCGCCTTTGGTCACCACCAGATCGCCCTGGTCATTGGAACGAACATCCAGGCAGGCAATGATCCTGCCTGCCAGTTGGGTGGTCTCTGGACAGCCCTGCACCATGATTGATTCCCTGGAAGCATCAAGAAAATTCTCTATGATCTTCAAGCCGACTGTGCCGCTTTTTTCCGGATGAAACTGGGTGGCAACAATATTGCCCTTCTGGATGGAGCTGACAAACTCGTAGCCATAATCCGTAGTAGTGAGGACATCTTCCTGACTCTCTGCCACTACATGATAGGAGTGGACAAAGTAAAGCTTTTCCGAGCCGTCAAAGCCGTTGAACAGCCGTGAGGGCTGCTGCTGTTTGAAACCATTCCAACCGATATGGGGAACAGCCAGTTCTGTGGTGAAGCGTTTCACCTGACCGGGGATGATGCCCAGGCCGGGCTGATCCGGAGCCTCATCACTGGAGTCAAAAAGAGCCTGCAGGGCAACGCAGATACCGAAAAAAGGGCGGTCATCCCGTAAATAGCGCAGCAACGGTTCCAGGAGCTGCTGCTCCCGGAGAATTTCCATCATGGCTCCGTAATTGCCGACACCGGGAAAGACAAGCCGCTCTGCCAGGTTTATATCAGCAGGCGAGTTGACCTTTACCACCTCTTCACCGAGCTTTTCCAGGGCATTGATGACCGAACGTACATTGCCGGCACCGTAATCAAGGAGGGTTATCATGGGAAAATACCTTTATCAGAGTGGTTATTGGTGTTTCCTTGTTCCCACGTTCCAAGGCGGGAATAAAAAAAGAGTTTACATCTTTAGCCGATAGCTTTTAAACTATCCACTATATACTGTCAACTATCCACTATCAACCAACCACTATCAAATAACAAAATGCAGGCAATGCTCTTGGCCGCCGGACTCGGAACCCGGCTCCGCCCCTATACTAATATCCGACCCAAACCGTTATTTCCGGTACTCAATGTACCCCTGATCCATATCCTGCTGGACGGCCTTGTCAAGGCGGGTTGTGAACGAGTGGTGGTGAATTGTCATCATCTGGCTGAACAGATTCAAGCCGCTGTTGCAGAGCGGCCTGAAGTGATTATTCAACATGAGCCGGTAATCCTCGGCACTGGCGGCAGCCTGCGCAAGGCTCTGCCTCTGTTCAGCGATGATTCCGTACTGGTAATGAACGGGGATATTTACC
>DAOVTM010000422.1 GCA_030633145.1 Desulfobulbaceae bacterium | reverse complement strand
CCAATGGGTATCAGGAAATTGCTGCCATTGACCTGGACACCGTGTCCGGCAAAATAGAACAACCCGCTTCCTCCCAGTCGCAGGGAGTGGCCGAAACCGTCTATGGCCGTTTCCATAGCCCGCTGATCGGCATTGAGTTTCAAGGTGACCTCAAAACCGTATTGCTGTAAGGCGGCCGCCATGTCCCGAGCATCGTTGAGCGGGTTTTTCAAACTGCCTTTACTGTATGCGCTGTTACCGATGACCAGGGCTATGCGACGATCCTCGTTCTTGATGCGCATTAGAGTCCGGTCACCTGCGGCAATAGCATTGACAGCGACAAGGAGGATGATTATCGGGATAGCGATGAGTTGTTTAAGGTACATGGTACATTCCCTTCTGCTTATTGACGTTTTTCATGGCATCCTTCATTTACCGTTTGCCTTTTTTTGCGCAAAATTCAAGAATAACCGGTGCGCAGAGCGCACCCTGCATTCCTGCATCCATGGTTTTATCGTAGCCATGATAAAAAATGTGTACTTAGCCGTCCTACGGACGGATTTCACAACGTAGGTTACTCTCGTTCCCATGCGCTGCGTGGGAACGGTTAAGGATGCGCTGCGTCTTTTATGGCGCAGCGCGCCGATGCGCATTCCCACGCAGCGCGTGGGAACGAGTAATAAAATTAATTCTGTTCACCTACTTACCTTGCAAGCTGCAACTTATATCTAGGCATCAACAATGACAATCTCCACCCCTTCATAGACTTCCTTTTCAACCTTTCCCCGCTCTAACCAGGGGATATCAGCGGCAGGATCAAAGATAAGCAGATACCCCCGGTTACGTCCCAGACGAGCCGCATAGCGGGCTACCTGCTCCACCCCTTCCGGTCTGGTCCAGGAACCTCTGTGCAGCTTTAACTCTATAATATCCTCTCTGCCGTGAAAATCGAGATGGAGATCCGCCCGGCCTGTGCCGATAGCAAACTCCCGCTCTATATGCCCGCCGGAGTTCATTATTCTCTGCAAATAGGCCATGAATACCAGGTGGGGTGCGGCCTCGTGGTAGGGCATACCCTTGAGCAGGACTTCACCGTTGCGCCTCCAGAAGGTGAGGAAGCCATCAATCAGCTTCATCATGTTCAAGGTACCGTCTTCTGCCACAAACCAGGCTGGTTCATCCGGGATGGCTGTTTGAACCTGATGATTCAGCACACGGGGGATAATTTCCTGATAAATGGGGTTGGCAATCCGTCGAGTACCTCCTGTAATGTCAACCAACCCCAAGTCACGGACATAGGCAAAATCATCATTATATGTTGCGTCCATGCTGATAGAACCAATCATGATCGGTTCTATAACCGCTCGAACCCTCTCTTCCCGCAGTTTATCCACCAATGAATCAAGATGAGTATCCCGTCGTTCAATGAGGATTTCTCTGGCTTGAGCAACATCCGCTTTTGTTACCGGACAGGAACGGTCAGGAACCAGAGCATCAAAATCGGTAACCAGCTGGGCTGCCAGGGCATTGCTTAACCAGGGCTGCCCCCGGGTAAGACGAAATATCTCCTCAGCAGCATCCGGGGTAAACTCCTGTCCTGTTGTATCGGTATGCTGTTGCAGCAGTGCCAGAACCTCTTCCCTGGTAAAGTTGCGCATGGTCAGGGAACGGGCCTTGATATTAAAGGGACTGGCTGTACCCAGGGTTTCTGTTTCCTCACGGATTTGAATCTTGTAATCACGAACATCCTTCAGGCCGACCAGGGCCACGCTTTGGGGAAATGGACTTGGCCGTGAGGTATAACCATCGCGCAATTGACGAAGAATAGAAAGAAGGACAATGCCGGGTAACGAATCAATCTCATCAAAAAAAACCACCAGAGGACGGGGAATCTTGCTACTCCAGGAGCTGAGAAAATGCGTCAGGGCAACCTCCGGGGCAGAGGAAAACTGTTCCGGGTCGGGCGGTCTGAGTTCTCGGGGCAGTTGATAACGCATATCATATTCAAACCGGGAGAGAATCCCCGGTATCATCTGATTCACGTCGGGCTGGATAAAACTCTCCAAAGAGATAGTACCGGCAGCATAATGCCCCTCTCTGGTCAACTTTCGGGAAAGGTTACGGAGCAGCGTTGTCTTACCGGTCTGACGAGGTGCATGGAGAACAAAAAACTTATGGTCATCTATTAATTTGCGAACCTGAGAAAGACGTTGTTCCGGTGGAATCATGTAATGATTTTCCGCAAGACACGGGCCTGCTGTATTAAAAAACTTATTCATTTCCAGCCTTCTCCTTTAAGAATCGCTCATCCAGTTTCTGGAATATTTTTTGACAATCCGGGTTAGCACTGCTTCCTCACCACTCAGCTGCAATGCTTTTTCCAGGATTTCCCTGGGATTGGTACCCGCACTGTTATGGGGGTGGATCAGATCCACCTCTATCTGTCGCCCATCCAGCTCCATCATCCTAACCAGTTCCCGAATATTCCGTTCCCGTTTTATGATTTTTTTCTTTTTCTTCTTTACCCGCTCAACCATAAACTGCTCTAAGGCAAGAAATTCTTCCATTCTCCTGGAGACCTTCTCCAGGTCAACACTCTCGGGCAGAACAAACTGGTAGCTGACCAACTGGGTGGTCGGAGCTTTTTTTGTCTTTACTGTGATTGCGGTCACGGTAAAGGTGTCGGGAAACTGCTGATTAAGCTCCGCGACCACAACATCAGTCTGTTTGATCGGCTTGGCCAAATCCATGATAAAGAACTCACAATGACTCTCAACCCCCACAGGCAGGGCCGAGCTGAACGATACCCTGGGCGAAGGATTATAGCCTTGGGAAAAGAGGAGGGGCAGCCCAGCCCGATGCAGGACGCGAAAGACAAGCTGCAAAACCTCCAGATGACCGTAAAAACGGGCTGTTTCCAACCGGGAATAATGTACCTTGTATCTGAAAACGGTTAATGGTGATTGTTTCTTCTCTGCTCCAGGAGGTTGCAGCCGCCCCTGCTCTTTGCTGACATTTTTGCTGACATTATCACCTGCATCCTCTTTTTCATCCACCCGGTTTACCACCGGTCGAATGGTCTTGAAATCACAAAGTCCACACTTTTGACAGCCATGATAGCGGCAATCCGGGGTATAAGTACGGGCAAGCGACTTGTCATACTCCTCTTCGAGAAAACTACGATCCAGGCCGCAGCTGAGATGATCCCAGGGCAGTACCTCTTCCCTGCTCCGTTCACGCAGATACCAGTCAAAGTCTATGCCAATCCTTTCTGCCGCCTGCTGCCACCGGTCAATCTGGAAATGCTCAGACCAGCCGTCGAGCCTTGCCCCATCCTTCCAGGCCTCCTCTATCAGGTGAGAGAGTCTGCGGTCACCCCTGGAAAAAACACCCTCCAGCAAGGACTGATACGGATCGTGCCATTTCAACTTGAATCCCTTGCGGGGGAGCTTGGCCTTGAGATGGTTGATCCGCTCCCTGGACTCCTCCAGGGTCATCTGTCGGCACCATTGAAACGGGGTATGCGGCTTGGGGACAAAGGAGGCTATTGCAACATTAATCTGCGCCCTGCGTCCCTGGGCTTCCTGTTT
>DAOVTM010000294.1 GCA_030633145.1 Desulfobulbaceae bacterium | reverse complement strand
GTCTATGACAATATATTCCAGCTCAATATCTTTGTCCTCTTGCTGGTCAAGGATACTTTGAATGGTCTCTGCCAGGTATGCAGATCCGTTATAATTGGCTGTGATAATTGAAAAACGCACTGTCAGATTCCAATATTTTTTGTATGAGTTTCAGGTTCATGGTTCATGAGATACTTCATGTCCAGCAAGATAATCGGGAGGATAAAATAGCCCCCGCAGAGGACAAAATAATAATACCGCCAGTTCATGGTATTGACAAACAGGAGCAGAGCCAAAACCTGCACCAGAATCACGGAGGAAAAAATCGCAGACAGGGGAAACCAGCGGCAAAGAAGAAGACTCAACGGAAAAAGATACAACAGCCAGAATGGATTCCAGCTACAATAGATCCACGGGTAGTCCAGTGATTTTTTATAGATCTTCATTGCCCACGCTCGCAGTCCCGGTACGAGGGCATCTGGTCGCGCATACTTATGGCTGTCATTCCAGCCTGACTGTTTGAGGAAGATATAGGCATAGCGGTCACCAAGGAAATAATGCCAGAAGTCGCTCACCCTGTCATTCTTTTTCAGATCCAGCAGCCTGGAATACTGGACTGCTGCCCGTTGCAATCTTGTTCCTGGATCTTCCTTGACAAACTGCTGCAGATAGGATTGGGAGAGGTCATGGAAATAGGAGGCACTCTTCATGGATTTGGGTGGAAAAATGACCAGTGCAGTCAATAATGCCGCACAGATTGAGCTGCAAAGCAGCAACCGCCTTGACACCGGGACAAGTTTCAGGCCAATAAGGAGCAAAGGCAGGGTAAAGAGATACACCATCCCGTTATGACGAAATAACAGCAGAGCCAGAAACAACAGCAGTAAGGCAAGTAATTGCGACACTGTTATCCGCACAGGTTTTCCCCTTCGCCTTTGCTGAAAAAAATACACCGGAGCCAGACTCCAGAACACAACCAGCAGGGCAAAGGGAACATCCTTCCACAGGGTAACGGAATACAGCCCCATGGGAAGTGAAGTAAGGAGCAGCAGCCAGCAGGGCAGCAGCCAGCGCAGCGCAACCCCCTGTTGCTGACAGAAAGAGAGGGTGGAGCCAATCAACAGCGACAAAAGCAGGATCTGCGCCACCGGTACCACCGCGATATTATTCCAGAAGTGAAGAAGAAAGGTGTACCAGAGGACGTTGAGCAGGGGATGGTTATTAATCATCACATCAGGCAGCCAGGCAGCACGCCATATATTGAGTGAATCCACAGACATAACGCCGGGCCAGAAAATGATGAGCCAGGCACCATAAACAAGCGTTGATCCTGTAAAAAACAACCAGAACAGACGAAGTTGTCTGCCAAAGAGAAACTCTCGCAGCCCGCCTGAGCGGACGACAAAACGCATGACTCCCCAGCTCAACCAGGTCATAAGCAGGGCAAAAACAAACTGCCAGACAATCCTGTTTGGATGAAAATGATGTTTGAGCAGACTGCCTGGGCGGACGAGCAGAGTTCCATCTTGATCGTGAAAGGGCAGGTTTATGGTCTTGCCACTCCCTGTCTTGAGAAAAACAGAAGAAAACAGGGTGTTGTTTCCGCCTGTAATCCGCATCCTCTCCATCCCATATCGGGGCATCTCCAGAGAGACTGTAAAATTACCCTGCCGATCAAGAAACCAGAAATTCACCTCTTCCTTGAGGACTTCCCAGTTGCCTCGATACAAATCATGCTCTGTCTTGACGGAATCAATGAAAATACGAACCATTCCGGCTCTGCTGCTGGTCTTGAAAAAAAAGTACAACCGTTCCTGCATTGGCAGCAACAGGGATATTCTGGAATCAACAGAGTCAAAGACCCAGCCCTGCCCCTTGACATGGCGGACAGAGTGCATGGCCGTCTCTGGAATATACAACCCCTTATCGTCAACCCTGATCTCGGAGAGGATAATGCGGCCGCTTTTTGAAACACTGTTCTTTTGCGTACCACCTGCGACCATCACCCGCAGCTTTCTCCCCTTCTCGATCCGCTGGGGGAAAAAATGAAACTGCACCTGCTCATACTCGTTATACCCTGCCCCGGAATCCCACTCTACCGTAACTGTTTCATCGGTTGCGGCGCAGCTCCCCTTAATCACCAGGCGGGCGGGTTCATACCAGGCTGTTGTAGAGACAAAAAAGAAGAAAAAAGACAGCAACAAACCGAACAGCTCCAGGAAGCTGAAAGAACGGGATGGAGATAAAATGGGCTGTACAGGCACAAGAGCAACCTAGCGGGGAGTGGTCAGCATAAGCTGTTCAAAAAGAGCGGCAATCCTGGCAGTCTTGCCCAGTTGTACAAGATAGCTGTGTTCACGGTTTGGCACCCGCTTATTGAGCCAGTAATTGGAGCCGTCCGGCTGGACTATATTCTCGCCAAAGACCCTGGACCATAATCCTGTTTTCTTGTTGTCCACCGTCATTACCCCATAATAAACAGCCACCTGATCCCAGCTTGGCCGGTCTGTGAGGTTATTGTAAAGTTCATAACTACGGCGGATCGGATTATCTGGCGCAGCATCTTTCAAGGCTGTACCGGTGAGCAAATCTTTACCGATTTCAAAGCCGCTGAATACAATCGGAGTGGGCCAGCTGGCAACTACCTGGATGGAGGACGGGCTGTCCTGATAAAAATTCCATTCCCTGCCGGATGGATACTGCCCCCCCATGCAGATCAGCTTTTCTACCTTGGCACGAACCAGTGTGATACCGTCCAGATCACTGTGTGCGTCTGCCTGTGATTTTAGAAGATGGCCCAGATTAGTCAGATAGCCAATGGAGACCAGGGTCACACTCTGATCTTCTGCCTGGGAGAGGATTTTACGATACAACGCAACTGCACCGGGATGTGTGGAGGGGCTGTCATGGGGAAACTCTTCCGCAATGATCCGGGTATATTTTGATTCATCTGTAATGCTTTGCCCCCTGCTGACCCCACTGATCATACTGACCATACCGATGGGAATATCAGGACGACCAAACCAGGTGTTGAGCGCGTCCAGACAGCTCACACTCCACGGATCTGCTGATGATACCATCATGGCCGCAATCTGCACCCTGCCCTGGTTGGCCAGGCCATGCAGGAGAGCCACAGCCCCGACATCATCAACGTCGGAAGAGATATCCGTGTCCAGGATCAGCAGCGGTACAGAATCAGTCATAGAATGGTTGCCCTGACATGCCACCAAAAATATAACAGCAAAAATAGCCGCAGTAGCAAACGCCCCTCGTACCAAATACCGTCTCTGTGCCTTCAACTTCATTTAAACTCTCGTTTAAATCGTCGATATCCATTGATATGCCGGTACCAGTCCAAGCCAAGGCGACGAAGAATAATTGGAGGCCAGGTACCCATTTCCAGAATAGAGGGGTCTTTTCGCATCATCCTGAAATTCTTCCAGCACTGACTAAAGGAGAGTTCTCCCTCTGTACGAAAATCCGTATATTCAAAGATACCAAAATTTTCCAGATGGTAAAGACGTTCAAAAAACTCGACCTCCGCACGGGTTGGTTTAAAGACCATTCGGGCATGGTGCCGGGCAAACCATTCATGATCAGGCGAGGTACAGCCAGAGGCAAGGCAGGCTCGGTTCATCTTTTTCGCCTCATCATAAATCTGTTGCTGAATCGGCTTGATCTTCTCTTCAAACAGGAGCCGTTCCTTTGGAAGATCCAGGGTGGCAACGAGCAGCTCTCCATCTTTGCTCTTAATGCGCTGTTGTATTTCCCGTTGATGATCATCGGGAAGTGCCTCATACTGTTGCGGGATGAAATAACCGTCCGCACTGCCGTGGGAGGCACCCAGGATCATCTCAAAGAGGGAGCGATTGTTGTTATAGACGTTGAAGTAAGGCAGTTCAGGCCGGGTGTCATCAAAAAGCAGCCCCTGCTTGCGATTATTCTCTCTTGCTTCGGTGGCGATGAGGGAGCCGACAAAATAGCCCTGCACCGCAACACTCCCCTGGAGGATATGATAGACATTGTCCTGAATAGAACCTTTCCAGCCCACATCAACGATGCTCAAACCATCTCTGCTATAATCCACTGCAAAGGAATCAAGATAGGCGATGAAGTTATGCCGCTGTTCTCTGCGGCGGGTTTCATACAGTTCCCGGAACGAATCTGATGCCAATAGTTGTTGAAACTCGATCCTGTTCTGCAAATCCGAGTGACGTGTATTAAAGTCCAGTCCAAGCTCCTCACAGAGGGACAGAGCCAGCGATTCTTCAATGTTGAGGCTGAGGAGAAAATCACGCAGTGCAACATCTCGGTAATGGGCAAAAAAACGAATAAAATCCTCTTCCGCAAGCGGTCTGAGCGAGGCCAGAAAGGTCGCCTTGCGGGAGACAAGGATATAATGACAGGTTATGATCCGGCAGCCAAACAGATCCTTCTGCAACCGGTCAAAAAGTCTTTTCAGGAACTCCCCCTCTTTGGAAAAAAAGAAGACATCCGTGACCTTATTTTGCTGCAACTCCTGAAACAGCATCCAGGTGAAAGACCAGAGACTGGTACTGATTTCCTTGAACATTCCTGTGGAATGCAGGCAGTCAGAAAACCGTTGTTTAACCCGCTCAGGCACAGTCAAATCAGCAGGCTGCCATTGCTGGTAAAATGATTTTTGCACCGGGTTTTGCAAATGAATGGACTGCATCCCCTGTTCACGGGCCATGTTCACATCTGAATGGAGATTATCCCCGATCATCAACATCTGTTCCGGTAAACAGTCAAGATCTCGGCAAACCTTTTCATACAGCCTTCCAGATCCCTTGGCCAGGCCATGATCCGCAGAGATATAGACATGGTCAAACTGATCCTGGATTCCGATATTTGTTAGCATCTTGCTGAAACAGAATCCGGGCAGATAAAAATCAGAGATGAGTACGGTGGTCATGCCCTGTTCCCGCAGCCAGGCAAGCACTTCAACGGTCTGGGACAGGGGACGCTGCACAGCCAGCTCTACTGCTGTTTCTGCGGCAAGGACAAAACGGGTAAAATATTCTAAATCCCTAAGTGGGGCGATCTGACCCAGCTCTGCCAGCAGCAGTTCATGGTAATCACGAGAGAATGGCTCCAGGTAAAACTCCAGCTCGCCCCCGGCTGCCGCACTCTGCTCACAGAGTTTTTTTTCCAGCTCCTGACGGATGGCGTAAAGCTGTTCAGGGGCAATCGCCTGATGGAGAAAACGGCTGTGCAGCCCGGCTGCCAACTGCTTTGAGTATTCCGGCTCAATATCGCGGACAATAAGGGTGTCAAAATAATCAAAGCAGAATACCCGGATTCCCTTATCAGCCTGCTGCTGGAGGAAACGGCAGATTTGTGCGAGTGAATTCTTGCCAATCACCCATGAATACGAGGAATCATCCATTGTTTAGGT
>DAOVTM010000418.1 GCA_030633145.1 Desulfobulbaceae bacterium | reverse complement strand
TTCCAGGTATTGGGAAAAAAAGAGGACAAACCCGGCAAAACAGACTGAACTAAAGGTAACAAAGGCCTGTTCAGGACTCACGGTGCCAAAGGTTGCAATGTGCAGGCCGTTGTCCTCGGCAATCAGCACCGACTTTCTTTTCAGGAGGCGGCTGAGGAGGGCATCTGCTGAAAATCGCCGTGTGATGGGCAGGTCATGGAGAAAGGTTCTGGTTTCACAGTCCCTGGGAAAGATGCAATCCGGATATATAGAGGCCAGGTAGGCAAGGATGGTGCGATACGGTTCTGCCGGTTCCGCATAGATAAGGGAGTTGATATCCATCCCCTCCATCACCTCAATCAGGGTTGCAATGGCATCATCCTGTCGGTTCCAGACAATGTCCTCATCCTGACCGCAGATCAGCGGGTCATGGGCAAGTCCTGCCTTTATTAGCTTGTCAGCGTACTTGTTGACTAACTTTTCCATGGCGATCCCTCCCCTTGTCCTGCCATTGCAGGCCAAGAGATTTTGCCTTTTCTCGCAGCGGTCGTCCCAGGTCGTCCAGTCCGCGAATATGGTAATAACGGATTCTCGCCTCTGCAAAACTGGTGCGGTCAATAGGGGCAATTTCAATGGTATTACCGCTGCTGCCCTCCTCTTCAAAAAATCGCTTGGGCAGGTCGTCATCCCTGATATCAAAGCCGTTAAGGGCATTCATGATCCGTTCCTGGTAATAGACCCGTTCGCCAATCCTCAACAGTTCCTGAGCCGTGGAGGTCACCCCGGTAACCGCACTGTATGCCCTGGCATATTCCTCCAGTCCTGCGGCAAAGAAGATGAATTTACAGGCCGTGAGGGAGTCAACAATCGCATTTTGATCTTCGGCAATCTTGATGATCCTGGCCTTACCGCTGAAGGTGAAACGGTCGGTGGCAACCGGTTTTCGCAGGATCTCATGACTGATGGGATAGGCTCGGAGATGACAGCCGCCCCGGGTGGACATACTGTATGCCAGAGACATGCCATAAGCACCCCGTGGGTCGTAGGCCGGAAGCTCAAGCCCCTTAACGCTGATTGAGGCTTCTTCCCGTTTTTGACTGCGGGAGTATGCAGCCGAACCCTGCCCAAGTTGACGACCCAGAGCGGTAGAACCGGAACCAATCTGCTTTAGCAGATCAAGTATCTGGCCGCTCAGGTCGTTGATAGCTGCTATTTCCCTGTAACAGGCCAGGGTGACTGCCGCAGAAATAGTATCCATGCCCATCCGGTTGCAAAGGCGGTTGGCCTCCATGACCAGCTCCATATCCGTGTTGCCGACCAGGGCGGTGAAATGGGACATGGTCTCAAATTCCGGCATGGAGTGCCCTTCCCTTTTTGATTTCCGGGCTATTTTTTTACAGCGGATATGGCAGCCCATGCAACCATGTTTTCCCGGCTCATAACGGTTCTTATAGGCGTTGGCATTGAGTTGACCAGCCTGGGCAAAATGGGTCTTGGAAAAGTTGTCCGTGGGCATCATCCGTCGGGAATCCATCAGGTCATAGATGGAACCGGTACCAAAACAGGAAAAACCGTGCTGCCCCATGAGAATGGGTGAGGCCGCAGTGAGGCGCAGGATTTCTTCCCTGGCCGCCAGCAGTTCTTCCTTGTCATGCACTGGAACCCTGCCAGAACCACTCACAATTAGATACTTCAGGTTCTTGGCTCCAAAACAGGCTCCAATACCCATCCTGCCTGCGCTGTGGTGTTTATCCACCATTAAGGAGGCAAAGGCGACCCGGTTTTCCCCTGCCTGACCAATGGCAGCGACAGACCGTTTTCCATCAGAGAAGTGCGCAAAAACCGCATCAGTGTTTTTACCGGAAAAGGCTTTGGCATCGACAATCTGCAAGTTGTCATTCCGTATCTCAAGACCACAGGGAGATGCTGATTTTCCGTGCAGAATAATCCCGTCCCACCCTGCCCGTTTGAGTTGAAAGCCGAGCCGACCGCCAACAGATGTGTCTGCAATAGTACCGGTCAGAGGGGAGCGGGACATCACCGTACTTCGCCCGGAGGTCGGAGCCGCAGTGCCGACCAGGGGACCGGTAAAGATGAGAATCGGCATATCCGAATCATCCCAGGGCAGGGTGATGTATGGCCGCAGATAATGACCTGCCAGCCCCTTGCCACCGACAAATTTTCGATATACCTCTGGCGAGGGGTGCAGGGTCTCGACCACCCTGGTGGAAAGATTAATTGAGGCTATTTTTCCTGTCCAGCCGTATTGTGGTGGGTGCATATCTATATCCCTACAGCTTGAGGATTTCTGCCGCAAAGCGGGTAAAGGGCAGCACCCTTGTCCGCAGTTCAGCTACTTCATAATCAACGCTAGCGGAATGAACCTGATAAAAACAGGGGATCTCGGTTCGTTTGGAAAAATAGGCAATATGCTTGCTTACTGCTTTGTCTCCACTTTTACATTCCACAGCAAAAAGAAGTTCCCCGTCCCGCAACACCACAAAATCAACTTCCCGTTTTTGACGGTCACGCAAATAGCAGAGTTCCATGGCATCTCCAAGGGTGTCTTCCCGGTAGTGACAGTATTTAAGCAGGTTTGCTGCTACCAGGTTTTCAAACCTGCTGCCCGGATTCTGGCAGAGAGACCAGTCCCAGAGGTACAGTTTTCGATCTTTCTTTAATGCGTTGATTTTCTTGGCACCATAAGGTCTAATTCGGAAACAGTAGTATAGGTTTTCCAGTATTCGTACCCAACGGTCAACCGCCTCATGGGACGCAGATAAATCTTCCCGCAGAGAGTTGATTGAGAGGAGTGAACCCACCCTGTCCTGGAGCAAAACTGCCAGTAGATCAAGCTGTCCAACCTCTTTTACCTGTTCAAGGGAGACCAGATCCTCATGGATTACCCTGGAAATTCGTTCCCGTTGCCATCGTTTCCAGTCCCGTTCAGACTGGGAGAAAAAAGGTTCGGGAAATCCGCCAAAGGTGAGCAGTGCCTCTAGATCAGCGGCAGTGGGATTCTGATTCAGTTCATAGAGGGAGAAGGGATGAAGTCGATAATAATGATAGCGGCCTTGCAGGGAATCGCCGCCTTTTCGATAATAATCCAGCCGGGCGGAACCGGTAATTAAAAAAGATGTTCTGGATTTGTTCTTGTCGTATAACCCCTTGATGAAGTTTCGCCACTGGGGGTATTTATGTATTTCATCAAGGATAATAAGCGGCTGATCTGGTGGTAATCCTCCGTGCAGGAGGATTCGTTTAACATCAGCAAAATCCCAGTTGAGATAGGCCGGGTGTTGTTCATCACCGGCAAGAATATCCAGGGCTATAGTGGTTTTTCCTACCTGTCTCGGGCCGCCGACAAAGACCATTTTTTTGCGTAGATCATCGACTACTGCGTCCTGGATATATCTTTTCATTTTTGTCCTGTTGGGCGGAATCGTTGTGTGGGGTACATTTTGATTGCCACAATTTTCCGGTAGAACTTATTATAACCTATATTTTTTTCAGGTCAACCGTAAAATTGTAACATGTTACCAGTGGTGAACAGGCCGCTAATACGACCGACTCAACATACTGTTTAATCGGCTGGTGGGCTAATTTCTATCTTTACACTCTAGTTGTTCTGTAATTCTGTATAGGCAGGCTTGGTACTTGTGCTGCATTTTTCGGTTCAGGGACTACATCAAGTAATACGTGTGGTATTTTC
>DAOVTM010000301.1 GCA_030633145.1 Desulfobulbaceae bacterium | reverse complement strand
CTCCCTGGAGTTCAACGAGGTCAACACCGTGTATGACCAACTTCAGCGCAATGAGCTGAAACTGCTCTATGTGGCCCCGGAACGGTTTGCCAACGAACGATTTATTGAGCGTATCTCCCGCCTCTCCCTCTCCATGATGGTTATTGACGAGGCGCATTGTATCTCAGAGTGGGGTCATAATTTCCGCCCTGATTACCTTAAACTGGCAGAGCTGTCTCATGTCTTTGCAGTGCCTGCGGTTCTCTGTCTGACTGCTACTGCCACCCCAAAGGTTTCAGACGATATCTGCAAGAGTTTTGCCATCCAGGAGCAGGACGCAATCCAGACCGGTTTTTACCGCCCCAATCTCACCCTTCTGTTTTCGCCCCAGGATGATCCGCAACAGGGGCTGCTGCAACAGATCAAAAGCAACGAACCCGGCCCGGCCATTGTCTATGTCACCCTTCAGCAGACAGCCATGGAGGTGGCGGATATACTGGCCAGGGCAGGCCATCCGGCCAGACCCTATCACGGAGGCATGGAAAACGAAGACCGCCAGCAGGTGCAGGACTGGTTCATGGCATCAGACAAGGGCATCGTGGTGGCAACCATCGCCTTTGGCATGGGCATTGATAAGTCCAACATCCGCTATGTCTATCATTATAACCTCCCCAAGAGTCTGGAAAATTATGCCCAGGAGATTGGCAGGGCAGGGCGGGACAGCCAGCCGTCCTTTTGTACGATGCTGGGCAGCGGAGCCGACCTCCAGGTTTTGGAGAACTTTGTCCATGGCGACACCCCGGATGAGGAAAATGTCCGTGCTTTTATCGACAACATCCTGCAGCAGGAGGTTCGCTTTTCCTGTTCTGTCTATGAGCTGGCCAACGGTTTTGATATCCGGCCCCTGGTAATTAAAACCTTACTCACTTATCTGGAGCTGGAAGGGGTTATCAAATCCACAGGACCCTTTTACAGCAGCTATGATTTTAAACCCCATAAACCGTCTGCAGAGATCTTTGCCCGTTTTGATTCAGAACGGCAGCGATTTCTGTCCAGCCTTTTTTCCTGTGCAGTCAAAAAGCAGATCTGGTTTTCCATAGACCTGGATGAGGCCGCTGCCAGAACCGGCAGCCCCCGCAAACGCATTATCTCGGCCTTGGACTACCTTGAGCAGTTGGGTGATTTGACTGTCAAGGTGAGTGGGCCACGCCTGGGCTACAGAAAACTGGATGCCCAGGGGCTGGATATGGATACGCTCAAGGAAAAACTGGTCAAACGGTTTGAGCAGCGAGAACAGAATGACCTGGATCGGTTACAGTTGGTGGTGCAACTCTCCAACCATCCCGGCTGCAAGACTCGCTACCTGCTTCGTTATTTTGCTGAAGACCTGGAAGCGGATTGCGGTCATTGCCAGTTTTGTCTGCATGGCGAGAATTCGGCTATTGCAGTGGCAGAAGGTGCTGGTGCAGGTGCTGGCGGCGGTGGCGGGCAATTGCCTGGATGGGAGGAAAGGAAGGAAGCCCTGCGGGAGCTACGCAGAGAGCATCCTAAGGCTCTGGCAAGTGTACGTCAGTTGAGCAGATTTCTCTGTGGTCTTTCTGCGCCCCGTTTGAGCAGGGCCAGATTGACGAAACACGCTCTCTTTGGCAGTATGGCAGAGGAATCCTTTATGCGGCTTATGGAAAGGGTGGAGGAAATGAATGGGTAGGCAATATGATCTGCGGGAACTGGAAACCGTCCTGGCTGAACTGGCTGATTCGGATATAGCGGTTCACTCGGCCCGTTTCTTTAAGACTGGTAAGGGGCAGTATGGTGAGGGGGATCGGTTCATGGGAATCCGGGTTCCCACACTGCGTAAACTGATACCCGGCTGCCGGGAGTTATTGTTTTTTGAGCTGGTCGAACTACTGCAATCCCCTTTCCATGAAAAACGACTGCTGGCAGCCCTGATCCTGGTTGACCGCTTCAAACGAGGATCAGCGCAGGAACAGGAAGAAATTTACACCCTTTATCTGGAGCAGATCGGCAGAGGCATCAACAACTGGGACATCATCGACACTAGCTGCCCGCATATCTTGGGGGCATGGTTGTACGAACGGGATAAATCCATTCTTTATGATCTTGCCGGTTCGCAAAATCTCTGGCAGCGGCGGGCTGCAATGCTGGCCTGTTTTTATTTTATCCGTTGCAATGACTTCACGGATGCGCTGCGGATTGCGGAAAAATTGCGCACGGATCAGCAAGACCTGATCCATAAGGCCGTGGGCTGGATGCTGCGCTATGCTATTGAACGGTTTGAGCCGGAAAAGCGTAAATATTATATGAAAAAAAAATTATATGAAAAAAAGGCTACCAACTTTAGCCGGGACATTTTTTAACCTCCTCTCGTTCCTACGCTCCAGGTAAGCGAGCCTGCGAGACTCCGTCTGTGGGAACCAGGGGGCAATATGAGTTATCTGATTGAAATTGCGATTTGTCCCGCCTTAAGTTGGTAGCCTGTTGTTCTTATCAGTTCACCTTTGCAAGAAAGATACGAAGAAAAGTTTGCACCCTACGTTTCAGTTTCCACGATGTTATTGCAGGGTGCGCTATCCGCACCAGCAGTACCGGTATGAAAAATGTTAACTACCCTTGGCATGGCCTGAAGGATTCCGGCACCCTTTGACATTAAACGCCCATGACAAACGGCTATCAGTATAATAATTTCATTAATTTTACCATGTTGAATACTATCATGAAAAGAATGCTTCTATTTACACTGGGATTCTGCCTGTTTTCTTTGTTGAGCATTCATCCTGCATCGGCACAAGTCAACGAAAGCAATATATCCGGTCGAGTAATCACCGGTTTCCGGGTTCTGCAGATCGCACCCGATGCGATGAAAGTAGATTTCACCGTTTATCGTGGTGATTACATCAAGTTTCAATATGGTGCAGATTCTGGCTCGCTCCTCTTTGCTATGCCGACGCTCAAATACAAGGGGACTGTTCAACCGGATCCGGTAAAGTCACCATATTTCAAAATGAAGGCTGCCGGGGGATATCCATTCTCTCTTGGCCCGATTAGCGGCACCATAAAGGTTGTAGAGCTGGTCAGGCCAAATTATATGGAGTTGACTGCCCCACAGGCCATAGAAATCCTGGACAATCTCAAACCGTTTATTCTTGATGTCCGCACACCGGGAGAATACAGGGCAATCCATATTAAGGATTCTACCCTCATTCCCATCAGCCAGCTCCAGGCTCGGGCGGGAGAGCTGGACAGCCGGAAGAATAATGATGTTTTTGTGTATTGTGCTACCGGTAACAGGTCAACCGTGGCTGCAAGGATTCTTGCTAACAGGGGATTTAAACGTATTTATAACCTGCGCTATGGTGTGCATGACTGGGCTCGGAAAGGGTATCCGGTAATTCGACAGTAAGAAGCTTTCAGCAAAAACCGTAGTTCTCCTGCCCGGTACACTTTCCAGACAGATGGCACATTCGTATTATTTTACCTCGAATGTGCCATTTTGTAATTATTTATTCGACAATCAATCGGTTTGTAATTATATTTCCACTGCAATAACAATTTTACGAGGTTTGCGCATGGAAATAAACATTTCAGATGATCGCCCTGCCGGTTATGCTTTTCTTCTGGAAAAGTTAGACTTTATCGTAATGCCTCACCCGCACGTCTCCCTTGTGTCCAGCACGAGTTCTCACCGCTCAACAATTCAAAAAAACAGGGTTGAAGAAGTATATCCTGCCAAATACTGGCCTGGAGATACCATTGGTGACCATCTTGAGTTTGCATTAAAATATGATGGTGTGAATCTTGCTATGCTGAAACGTATCTTTGACTCGTTACCTGAAAGAGAGATTATTGCATACATACAGTCAAAACCAACTGGGAAATATACCCGCAGGATCTGGTTTTTCTATGAATTCCTGCTTGAAAAACAGCTTCCACTGAAAAATCTGACAAGTGGAAACTATGTAGAGGCACTTGATACGGCTGATTACTACACTATTTCTCCGAGAGAGAATTCAAAAAGACATCGGGTTGTGAACAATCTGTTAGGCAGCAAAGAGTTTTGTCCGATTATTAGAAAAACCGACAAGCTCAAGGCAATGGATTCTGCCGGATTACGGAAAAGATGTGAAGATATTATCACCTCATACCCGCCGGAGCTGCTCAGAAGAGCATTGAGCTACCTCTATCATAAGGAAACAAAATCCTCCTTTGCCATAGAACATGTCAAGGCAAGTGGTTCCAGAACAGAAAAATTCATCGCCTCCCTGGAGCTGGCTGAGCAGGAGGACTTCTGCGAAAAGGAACTATTGATTGCGCTACAGAACCGAATTGTTGACCAACGCTTCAAGGACAGTGATTATCGCTTAAGCCAGAATTATGTAGGGCAGGCAGTATCCTGGCAAAAAGAAGTCATTCATTACATTGCGCCAAAATCTAATGACCTGCATGGGCTGATGTCAGGGCTTGTGAATGCCCACAAACGTATGAAGGACGGTGCCATCCCTCCTGTCATTCATGCCGCTGCCATTGCCTACGGTTTTGTCTTCCTGCATCCCTTTGAAGACGGCAACGGTCGGATCCATCGCTTTTTAATCCATAATATTCTTTCAATCCAGAACATGGTTCCCCGTGGACTGATGTTCCCGGTTTCGGCAGTAATGTTGAAGAATCCGTCCGACTATGATGGTTCGCTGGAGTCTTTTTCCAAACCCCTCATGCAGTTGATTGATTACAGGCTTGATGAGCATGGACAGATGACAGTGGATAACGACACTGCGTGCTGGTATCAATACATTGACATGACCGCACAAGCAGAATCACTCTATGATTTTGTCAGTAAAACTATTGAGGAGGAACTTGCAGACGAGCTGCGTTTTCTTGCCAGTTATGACAGTACTAAAAAAACCATTCAGGATATCATTGATATGCCTGATCGCTTGATTGATCTGTTCATTAAACTCTGCCTGCAAAACAAGGGCTGCTTATCAAAAAGAAAGAGAAGCAGCCAGTTTGATTTTTTGACGAATGAAGAGCTTCTGGTAATGGAACAGGCTGTCAGGGAGAGGTACAGGGATTATCAGTTTGTTGATCAGCCAAGTTCAACAAAAACCGTTGTTCCCTTGCCCGGTTCACTCTCCAGGCGGATCGTACCGCAGTGATCCACAATAATTTTCCGAGAAATGGCCAGGCCGATCCCGGTTCCATGGCTGCGGGTGGTAAAGTAAGGAAAAAACACCTGTCCAAGATGTTCCGGCTGGATTCCTTTGCCGGAATCTTTAAAGCAAATAAAGAGTTG
>DAOVTM010000152.1 GCA_030633145.1 Desulfobulbaceae bacterium | reverse complement strand
AGCGCAGCGCAATTACCCGCAAATATTTTACCGTCCAGGTCGATCAGGAAATAGATTACAGCCAACTTTGGTGGCTGTTGGCCGGTATTATCCTGCTCTTCTGCTTCATCCTGTTTTGGGTTCGTTTACTGCGCTTTCAGGTTGCCGAACGAACCGCTGAATTTCAGAATGAGCTTGAGCAGCGCCGCAAGGGCGAGGCCAAGTATCGCCGTCTGGCCGATTCACTGGGAAGTGATTACATATTTTTTACCCTCAACCGGGACGGTATTCTCACCTATGTCAGCCCTTCAGCGTTTGACATGATGGGCTACACCCCTGAAGAGGGAATTGGCCGCTCTTGCGCTGATTTCCACACCGATTCCCCGGTCAGCCAACAGGCTCTGGCCAATACCGAGGCCGGGTTACAGGGGAAAAAGCTGCCTCCTTTTGAAGCGGAACTGCGCCATAAGGATGGCAGTTTGGTATTGGTTGAGGCATCTAATTCCCCTATTTTTGATGATCAGGGGCAGGTCATTGCCCTGGAGGGAATACTGCATAATATCACCAAACGGAAGCAGACAGAGCGCGAACTACAACAGTATCGAGAAGATCTTGAAACACTGGTGGAGAAGCGTACCATAGAATTGCGCAAGCTCTCCCGCGCCATTGAGCAGAGTCATTCCACAGTTGTTATCACCGATTTGAATGGAAAAATCGAGTTTGTCAACCCGGCCTTTACCCGTGACACAGGCTACACAGAGCAAGAGGCTATTGGCCGGAACCCGAGGGTATTGAAATCCGGTTTCCACGATGCTGACTTTTACCAGACAATGTGGGACACCCTGGTTGCGGGAGAAGTATGGCAGGATGAAATACTTAACAAACGCAAGGATGGTTCCCTGTTTTGGGAGTTTGCCACTATTTCACCGGTTAAGGACGATGCAGGAATAATCACCCATTACGTAGCGGTTAAGGATAATATTGATGCCCGCAAAAAGTCTGAACAAGCATTGCGTAAGAGTGAAGAACTGTTCAGGACTGTTTTTGAAAACGCACCGATTTTAATTGGCGGAACAGATGAAAACGGTAAGACTATTCTCTGGAATAATGAATGCGTAAAAGTATTTGGCCACACACTGGAAGAGCTAAACAAGGTAGAAGAACCTTTAGCGTTGTTTTATCCTGACCAGAACAATTATGGCAAAGTTGTCAAGCAATTTGCAGAGCGAGACGGCACATTCAGAGAATTCCATCCCTATACCAGGAATGGTGAGCAACTGGTTACCTATTGGGCAAATATTAAGGTCTCCGGTGGGGTCACCATCAGTCTTGGTTATGATTTTACCGAACGCAGACAGGCGGAAATACGGTTGCAGGAAAGCCACATCAAATTCCAGCAGCTTGTGGATGATATGGGGGATAAATTTGTTGTTTTCAGTCATGAATGGGACACTGGCAAATTGACCTATGTCAGCGATGGCGTTGCCGCTATCTGGGGTTGTTCCAAAGAAGATGCTATCGGCAAGTCATGGCCTGAAGTTGTGGACTGGCTGCCGGAATCACTGGAGCTGGTACAGCTTCATAGAATACGGCTGGAACAGGGCATGGCGGAAGTTGTTCAGCATGAGATGATATTTATTCATCCTGACGGCAGTCAGAGAACGGTATCTGTTTCCGCACATCCTGTTTATGATAAGGCGGGTTTTCCCACCGCAATTGATGGAATTATCATTGATATTACCGAAGAAAAACAGATCGAACAGCAGTTGATTGATGCAAAACAGCAGGCCGAGGCAGCCAGCGAGGCAAAATCTGAGTTTCTTGCCAACATGAGCCACGAGATCCGCACGCCCATGAACGCCATCATAGGGATGTCCAAACTTGCTCTTGACACGGAACTTTCTCCTGTTCAGACTAATTTTATCAACAAGGTCTATCACTCTGGTGAAGCACTGCTTGGTATTATTAATGACATTCTGGACTTTTCCAAGATTGAAGCAGGTAAACTGGGACTGGAACTGGTTGATTTTCGTCTCCAGGACGTGTTTGACAACCTGGTCAATGTGATTGGCTTCAAGGCTGCTGAACAGGGGCTGGGGCTGGATATTGATATTGCGCCCAACATTCCGCCTTTTTTGAAAGGCGACCCTCTGCGTCTGGGACAGATTCTGATCAATCTGGGAAATAATGCAATCAAGTTTACACCAAAGGGCAGGGTAAATATTAGTGTTGAGCTGATTGAGCAGCAGGAAAACAGGCTCACCCTTGCCTTCTGCGTTGCCGATACTGGTATTGGTATGAGCAACGAGCAGCAGGAATCGCTTTTCCACTCTTTTGCCCAGGCTGATACCTCCACCACCCGCAAGTATGGCGGCACAGGTCTTGGTTTGTCCATCAGTAAGATGCTGGTCGAAATGATGGCTGGTATGATCCGGGTGGAAAGTAAACCGGGACAGGGGGCAAGTTTTTATTTTACCCTGCAAATGGAGCCAGGTGATAGGGATAAGATTGCTGAGGAGCAGACCAGTGCAGATGAAAATAGTAACAGCCTGCGCGGAGCAAAGATTTTGCTGGTTGAGGACAATGCACTGAACCGGGAACTGGCCACCGTATTGCTTGAGCGAAGGGGGATGATTGTTACTCCGGCAGAACATGGCAAAGAGGCGTTGGATATTCTGCAATCCGATCAGTTTGACGGGGTATTAATGGATATCCAGATGCCGGTTATGGACGGCTATACTGCTTGCAGGGCAATACGTGCGCAGCCTGAATTCAGGGAGTTGCCCATTATAGCACTTACCGCCAATGTCATGACCGGTGATCGTGAAAAGAGCAGAGCAGCCGGCATGAACGATCATCTCGGCAAGCCGTTTAATGAGCAGGAAATGTTCAGCACCATGTCCCGCTTGATAGCCCCTGTTAGATCATCTGAACAGCTGAAACCACAGCCCGAACAGGAGCAGTCGTCAACCGGTTCCAATGGGGTCGTTAAGGAACTGTATGGCATAAATTATGAAAAAGGACTGGATATTTGTGTGGATGACCCCGGACTGTACCGGACATTGGTAACCATGTTCTGTGAGAATCAACGTGATTTTGAGCAACTGTTTTTAACAGCCCAACTGGACGATGATCCCGCTAGTGCAACCCGTGTTGCCCATACATTAAAGGGAAGCGGAGGTAATATAGGTGCAATCAAACTGCCGCAACTGGCACAACGGTTGGAAATGTGCTGTAAGGAAGGTTGTAATGCCGAAGAAACCAGGTTGGCTCTGCAAGATGTGCTGGCTGAACTGGAGCCGATGCTTGCCTCAATGGATCTATTTATCGCTACGGCGAATGATCCCGACAAAATGGGGATCTAATCCTCTATACGCACCTTGACCAGCTGTTGCAACCGGGAACCGCTGCCCGAGGTCTGGGCCGCAAACTCGATGCAAAAATCGGTTTTCCGGGTTCCAGGATTAAAGCGGATGGGTTCTCCGCTGTAAAACCGATCCCCCCCGTGCGGCTTGATGGTGCGCCAGCCGTTTTTTGCCATATTACCGCACTGAAAACCGAGCAGATCCCCGGTGCGCCACTGGACAGCATCCACATCCACCGAGGCACGCAGGGTCAAATTGAGAGGGGCGTTTCTGGCTGGACGGGAATAGAGGGAGAGGGGGACATAGATCTCGGAGTTATCACCAATCATCCCCAACAGGCCAACGCTGTCCGGGCGCAGCCGCATCTTTCGGACAATCTCCAGGGGCCAGGCAAAGCTCTCACCCGGCTGCAGCCAGCCATCCAGCCGGTAATAGGTCTTCATGGGAATCGCCACGGCCTGGACATGAACCTCCTGTTTACGCACTCCTATGGAATAAATGCGCAAGATGTTATTCTGACCGGTCTGGAAATCCAGTGTGCCAGACATCAGCCCGACCAGCTCCAGGCTGCCCTCTGAGACCGAAGACTGATAAAACCCCTCGCAGCGGTTTTCACCCCGTTCTTTATAGGCTACGGCATCGTTTTCAACTGGTTTCAGCTTGAGGCAGCGGTCATTTGCGTGGCTGGAGGCGGGTTGTTGAAACACTGAGAACAAGATAAAAAATGAAAAGGCAGAGACCACAATCTTCAACATGGTTTTCCTTGCAGATAACAGGGGTTCATGGGTGATGATATTTCGACATTCGACATTCATTGTACGACATTCGACATTCCAGCTACATCCAACGGCTGATGACACTCATCCAGCAACTCGGCCACCTTTTCCCGCAGGGTATCAGCAAGCATCCGTTTATCTTTGGCTTTGAAATCCTTAGTGGCTATTGGGGTACCGATCCGCAGGACAATCTCACCCCCCCGTGCTAACAGGCTGCCCTTGGGCAGAGCTTGGTGCGCCCCGTTAAATCCCACCGGCACCACCGGCACCCCGGACTTGATGGCCAGCATGATGGCTCCGGTCTTAAACTCGGCCAGCCGTCCATCCGGGCTGCGGGTTCCCTCGGGAAAGATGATAACCGAGGCTCCTTTGGCAATGTTTTCTGCCGCATCATTGAGGCTTTTCACCGCCTGCCTGCCCCTTGAACGATCAATGGATATAAAGTCCACAGCCCGCATGGCCGCACCGAAAATCGGGATGGCAAAGAGTTCCTTCTTGGCAATCCAGCGAAAATCATGGGGCATAAAGCCCTGGAACGACCAGATGTCGGTCATACTGGTATGGTTGCCGACAAAGATATAGGTCGCTTCCGGGTCAAGGTTGTCCCGGCCTTCTATCCGTACCCGGATACCGGCAATCCAGCAGAGCATTCGACCCCAGAAACGGGGAAACTGCTGACTGTTTGCCTTAGATCTCCGCAGCCAGTTCACAGCAATAATAGCACCACTACAGACCGCTAAGGTCAGGGGGGGGATAGTCAGAAGCGCAAGCACAGCGCGCAAAAATTGCAAAGATGACATTGGTTATTTTTCTACCATATCGTAAAAAGGTGAGGTGGAATCATCGTGTATGGTCTTGAGCAACTCACGGGGATTCAATCGAAAATCGTCTTCCAGCTCATTGGAGCCAAAGTACTCCTCATTAAAAGTGGTAATCAGGTTTAAATGACCCCAGCGGGTCAGATAATAGACCACTAATCTGGGAAGTTTGGTAAAAATCGTCTCGGCCGGGAAGGGGTCAACAAAGCTGGATGCCTGAAGATTATCCGAAGCCAGGGTCTGGGACTCGTAAAAATTCTCCAGAAACATCAGTTCCGGGGGCAGACGAACAGTAATCCCAAACCAGTTGAGAAACCTGGCCAGACGTTCGAGAAAGTACTTGCCAAATTTGATCACCGAAAAAGGAACATAAATCTCCCGGGGGGTTTTCAGCTCCAGGTAGGATTTGATGCTCAAGATCAGCTCAGCCAGCTCCACCGGGTTTTTATCGACAAAATGATAGGTGTTGCCGCCAAACTCCTCACGATTATTAATAACGTGGTGGACAAAATAGGGCAGTTTATTGGAATTGGTGTAGGAATGAAGTACCCCCTTTTTGGTGAACAGGCAGGGCATGGATTCATCGGCAATGGCAAAGAAGAGACGATGAAAGCCCTGGATCTTGTGATCGTGTTCCCCATAGACAATGGCAAGGCGGATATTAGTATAATCAAGCCCTTGCTCACATCCCATATAACGCAGGGTTCGCTCCGTCATCAACTTGGATTTGGCATAATGATTTAGATCCGGACTCAGGGGGAGTTGATCTTCCGCAGTGAGATTTTCTCCACTGGGCAGGGTAGAGGCAGAGCTGATGTGGATATAGGGGATGTCCAGGGCGCAGCAGGCCCGAGCCAGATTAACGGCACCCAGGTAATTAATTTCAAAGGATAGCTGGGCATCAGAGTCCAAGGCTGCCATGGCCGTGTTGATGACAAAATCAGGGTTGACCCGTTTCAGGTAGTTCTTGATATCCGCAGCATCGCGGATAGAGAGTTTTTTGGAACTGGGAGCCCTGATCTCAATTTCATCCGGTGTCTTGGTCTTGAAATAATGTGCCAGGGTGCCGCCGATAAGGCCGGAACCGCCGATTAGTACGCCAAGACGGCGTGTCTCTGTTTCTGCTGCCATTTTTTTCGCTTCAAAAGGTTAATGTTGATAATTTGATGAATTATACCATGTTTCAAGAGTAAAAACATCTTTTTTCCATACAGGCAGACTGGCCGACGTTGACGGAGTGGCTGGAATCGACTATGGTTTGCGGTCAACTCACCAGTTAATAGTTGCACCAGCCTTCTACATTTAAGTGGGCGGTGGTAAGGGCATTCCGCCTTACAATAAAAATTACAATCATAAAATAATCAGGAGAAAAATGTCTAAAATACAAGTAAAAAACCCGGTTGTAGAACTGGACGGCGATGAGATGACCAGGATCATCTGGGAATTTATCAAGGAAAAACTAATCCTCCCCTATCTGGATGTGGATCTGAAATACTATGACCTCTCGGTGCAAAAGCGCGACGAGACCGAAGATCAGATCACCATTGACGCAGCCAATGCCATTAAAAAATACAGGGTCGGGGTCAAGTGTGCGACCATCACCCCGGACGAGGCCAGGGTGGAAGAATTTGATCTCAAGGAGATGTGGCGTTCGCCCAACGGAACCATCCGTAATATCATCGGCGGCACGGTGTTCCGCCAGCCGATTATCTGTAATAATATTCCCAGGCTGGTTCCCGGCTGGATCAAACCCATTGTCATAGGCCGTCATGCCTTTGGCGACCAGTACCGTGCCACTGATTTTCTCATCCCTGGTGCCGGCAAGCTGACCATGAAATTTGCACCGGCTGACGGCAGCGATGCAACCGAATACGAGGTCTTTGACTTTCCCAGTTCCGGTTGTGCTATGGGTATGTATAACCTGGATGATTCCATTCGCGGTTTTGCCCGTTCCTGCATGAACTATGGACTCAACCTGGGCTGGCCCGTCTATCTCTCCACCAAGAACACCATCCTCAAACAGTATGACGGTCGTTTTAAGGATCTCTTCGAGGAGATCTTTAATGCGGAATTCAGTGACCGTTTCGCAGCAGCAGGAATCACCTACGAACACCGCCTCATCGACGATATGGTAGCTGCGGCCATGAAATGGGAAGGCGGTTTTGTCTGGGCCTGCAAGAACTATGATGGGGATGTCCAGTCTGATACCGTGGCTCAGGGATTTGGCTCCCTCGGCTTGATGACCTCAGTCCTGATGACCGAAGACGGGCAGACCATTGAGGCCGAGGCAGCGCACGGCACAGTGACCCGCCATTACCGAGAGCATCAGAAGGGCAACAAGACCTCCACCAACCCCATAGCCTCTATCTTTGCCTGGACCCAGGGGTTGAAGTATCGTGGCCTCTTTGACGACACCCCGGAGGTGGTCAATTTTGCCGAGACCCTGGAAAATGTGTGTGTTGAAACGGTTGAGTCTGGATTTATGACCAAGGATCTGGCACTGCTCATCAAGGGGAGTGAGGATAAATTTCTTACCACTGAGGAGTTCCTGGCCAAGCTGGATGAAAATCTTAAACTTGCCATGCAATAGTTGGTATCTGCTATGATCGAGTTGACCCCCATCATCAATCGTCCGGATGTGACTGTCCGGGTGCCTGGCTCCAAGAGCCTGACCCAGCGAGCCCTGATTGCCGCAGCCCTGGCAAAGGGGCAATCTGTTCTGCGTGGCCCCCTGGCCAGCGAGGACACTGCCTATACCATGACCGCCCTGCGGCAGATGGGGATAGAGGTGGATGACTCGGATGCAGAGGCATGGATTGTCCAGGGAAGGGGCGGGGTCATCAAGACTCCGGCTGAGGAGATTTTTCTTGGTAATAACGGCACTGCCACCCGTTTTCTCACTTCGGTCGCTGCTTTGGGGCATGGCTCTTTTAAAATCAGTGGCGGGGAGCGGATGGCGGAACGCCCTATTGCCCCCCTGATGGAGGCTTTGCAGGGTTGGGATGTACAGATCAGGTCTGAGGCGGACAACGGCTGTCCTCCCCTCATTATAGAGGCGGATGGCTTGTCAGGGGGTAAAACCATCCTGCCAGAGGGAAAATCCAGCCAGTACCTCTCTTCCCTCCTCCTGGTTGCTCCATACTCGGCTCAACAGGCGGAACTTGAGGTCATGGGCGAGGTTTTTTCCCGCCCCTATGTGGAGATGACCCTGGATGTGATGGCTGATTTCGGAATCCAGGCCGGGGCAGCACCTTCCCTGGCCTTTTTCCGCATCCCCCAGGGATCGTATCAGGGAACCGAGTATGCCATTGAGGGGGATGCCTCCGGAGCCTCCTATTTCTGGGCTGCTGCTGCCATTACCGGGGGCAGGGTAACAGTTGCCAATGTGCCGGTACCCTCTTTGCAGGGAGACGCACAGCTCGTTCCACTGCTGGCTCGGATGGGCTGCCAGGTGAGTATGAAAGACGGCGGTATCACGGTGCAGGGTCCAGAACAACTGGAGGGGATTGAGGTGGATATGGCAAACATGCCGGATGTGGCTCCAACCCTGGCTATTGCGGCCGCCTTTGCCCAGGGAACTAGCATCATCAAAAATATCGCTCATCTGCGCATCAAGGAATGTGACCGGCTGGCGGTGATGGTCAGTGAACTGCGCAAAATGGGAGCTGAGGTGGAAGAGGAAGAAGAGCGAATGATCATCCACGGTCGTGCGGGTGGCTCCAACCTGCACGGAGCCGAGATCGCCACCCATGACGATCACCGGATTGCGATGTGTTTTGCGGTTGCCGGTTTGCGGGTTGCCGGGGTACAGATTGAGGATGAGGGGGTGGTGGCAAAGTCCTTTCCTGATTTCTGGTCCCGTTTTCAGGAGAGTTTTGCCTGCCTGCCGGACAGGGGGTAAATTCAACCGCATTGTTATCCGCAGATTACGCAGATTCACGCAGATTAAAACAAAGAAACTTGTAAATTACGGATT
>DAOVTM010000034.1 GCA_030633145.1 Desulfobulbaceae bacterium | reverse complement strand
GCCAGCGCAGTGAATAACTGGTCTCGCTGCACCGGCAGAAAGAGAATTTTTATCTTGACTGTGCCGGTCTTCTGTTTCTTGTTAATGAACTTTTCAAACGCCTGAAAATAGTCGACATTCACCCCGCGAGCCTGGCCTTTGTCGAGGAAATAGAGCATTTTATTGTGTACAACCAAGACCCGTATTACCCGACGCTCAACCATGCCGTCAAAATCGCCGCTCCACTGCTCTTTCAGGGACAAATCATCGAATCCTTCTTCAACCTCACCGGCAAAACCGGGAACAGGTGCAAGGGACATGAGAACGGCAATTATCAATATAGCATGAGCATGGATACGGAACAGCACACCGTGATGTCTGTGTTTCGTTTTTCCCGTTTTAATGGTTACAAAGTTATCCATTGTAAACCTCTCTGTTGTTGTGATTAACTGTAATGTCAGGTGGATTGTCGGATGCGCCTATGGCTCGAACCTAGTTCCCACGCAGCGCGTGGGAACGAGAGTAAATACTCAGACCTGAAGAATCTGCTCATCAGCGGTATAAATCACATCCACAGTGATGCCCGGATGGATGTCTGCCAGCGCCTGAGTCAATTTGTTTTTAACGGCATCGCTGTGACCAGCAGTACCAAGCTCGGTTAACTCCGGCAGCAGGATATGAACCTGTACATAGAGAACACGCCCCACCGGCAGCATCAAAATCGCTATCCGGCGTTCATCATCCGGCAACAGCACAGTTTCCACCCGCTGCCTGATCTGCTGTTGGATCTTTTCATCAGGAGCAGCCCAGAGAACCTGACTCAAATTCTCTCCCAGGGTCTTCAGGGGGACAGGGAGCATAAAGGAGAGCATTACTAACACCAGAGCCGGGTCAATATAGGGTACCCAATGGCTGTAAGCAGTGTTGCGCAACAGAAATGCCCCGACAAAGGTAACAGCCACCCCGGAACTCAAGAATCCATCAATCAGCCAGTTTCTGGCATCTACCTGCAGCAGGGGAGAATGAGTCCGCCGGGCGGCTCGTTTCTGTAACCAGGCCATGCTCAGGCAGCCAAAAGCCGCAAGAACACCATAGATCACAGCGAAATTACCGTTCAATGGCCGCCCCCCCGCTGCCAGAGCCGCAAGGGCAGAGACACAGGCAAAAGCGGCAATGGCCAGAATAAGCAGGATACGCACCACGTTGAGCATCGGCTCAAAATGGGCAAAGCCAAAATGGAACCGCTCTGAATATGGCCGCTGCACCAGGACACTGACCCGTCGGGCAATAAAGGTCATGAGCAGGGAGATAAATGAATAGACCCCATCCAGCAGAATGGCCTCAGAGGAGGTTAAAAAGAAAAATGCAGCTCCGAGAACGGCCATAAAAGTATAGCCAAAAGCCGAGTTGCGCAGCGCTCTTCCTTCAATTTGTTCTGCTGTCATAAGGATTATTGTGCCTCCTGGTTCGTCTTCTCCAGTTCCTTATCAGCCCAGCCACCGCCAAGTGCCTTATAGAGTCCGACATAGGCGTTCAAATATTGCTGCCGCAGTTCTGACAACTGCAAGTCCGCAGAAAACAATGCCCGCTCAGTCTCCAGCACCTCCAGATAGCTGCTCACTCCCCTGTCGTATCGTTGCTTGGACAGTTTATTAGCATTTTTCGCGGCCTTCTGCTGGCGGGCAGTGGCGGCCAGCTCTTCGCGGTAACTAGTAATCTCAATCAGGGCATCTTCTACCTCACGAAAGGCATTGAGAACCGTGTATTCAAACTGATACAGACGCTGCTGCAGCTTCTGTTCTTCAATCTCTACCCGTCTCTTGTTCTTGCTGAAATCAAAAACCGGTCCCAGCATTTTGCCTCCAACCGACCAGATGCCGCCATCAATGGCAACCGAACCAAGCTCAGTGCTGGCAACTCCCAAAGCTCCGGTGAGGGAAAAGCCAGGCCAGCGCATTGCCTCGGCAACACCGATGTATTCTGTCTGTGCCTTGAGCTGGTACTTGGCCTCAATGATATCCGGGCGATGCTCCAGGAGATTGGCAGGCATTCCCAGCGGAACATCGGGCGGCTGCAACCCTTCGATAGTCTCTCGTGTATTGATGGCACCTGGCAGGCGACCCACCAGGATGCTGAGTGCGTTTTCCGTCTTTGCAATGGAACGCTGATACAAGGGAATAGCAGCGGCTGCAATTTCTCTCTGTATCTGGGCCTGATTAACATCAAGGCCAGTGATAATGCCCTGGTCAAAACGCTGCTGAATAATATCCAGACTGCCAATCCGGGACTCAAGGGTTTCCTTGGAAATTGTCAGTCTTTGATGATAATCAAGCAGTTGATAATAACCGGAGACCACCTCCGCAACCAGGGTCAGCTGCACGGTCTTGAGGCCATATTCAGAAGCCATCAGTTCAGCCCGAGCCGCCTCAGTGGAGCGTCTATATCTTCCCCAGAAATCAACTTCCCAACTCAGAGGAGCAGCCAGATAGATGGTGGAGTTAGTATCAGCAGAGCGGTATCCGCTGTTGTTGTTGCCACTGAATGCACCGGCATCAACATCAAGGCGCGGATATTGGTCAGCCCTGGTAAAGCCGACAGTGGCTCTGGCCTGCTCAATACGGCTGATAGCAATTTTAAGATCCTTATTGTTTTCCAGGGCTGTTTTCACCAGAGAAACAAGTGAAGGATCCTCAAAGAGTTTCCACCACTTGAGGTCAACCATCTCCTCTGTAACCTCTACCTCGGTTCGATAGGATTCAGGGGCAATGATCGCCGGTTCCTTAAAATCCGGCCCTACAGTACAGCCGGAAAGCAGTAAAAAGGGCATCATCAAAGCCATAATAAATGGCGTAAGCGTTTTCATCATTAAGGTTTGTATGTTCATTGTTTACTTTATCTCCTGTTTAATTTCCCGTTTCTTCTCATACCCGGCCAGCTTGCCGATAAAGACAAACAACATGGGGTAAAAGAAAACACCTAACAGTGTTGCCAGCGTCATTCCGCCTAGCAGGGCAACACCCATGACCACCCGTGCCTCAGCCCCGGCACCTGAGGCCAATACCAGGGGCAGCACCCCCAGGATAAAGGAAAAGGCGGTCATCAAGATGGGCCGGAATCGTGATGTGGCAGCCTTCATGGCGGCATCAACGAGCGATGCACCCTTGCGGAACTCGATATTGGCAAATTCGATAATCAGGATGGCATTTTTTGCTGCCATACCAATGAGCATAACCAGGGAGATCTGGGCAAAGACATTCAACTCATAGCTGGGACTGGTCAGGCGGGCCAGATACAAGGCCCCAAAGGCGCCAAAAATGGCAAAGGGCGTTCCCAGAAGAATACTCAGGGGCAAGGTCCAGCTTTCATACTGGGCGGCCAGGATAAGAAAGACAAAGAGGAGAGAGAACACCAAAACCAGCCCGCTTGATCCGGAGGATTTTTTCTCCTGAAAGGACATGTTACTCCAGGCATAGCCCATGTCAGTGGGCAGACTCGCCGCTGCCACCTCTTCCAAAGCATTCGTGGCCTGGACAGAGGTGTAGCCAGGTGCAGGCCCTCCGGTCAGCTCAATGGAACGATAGAGGTTGAAGCGGGTGGTGAAATCCGGCCCGGAACTCTCCTTGATCTCGACAAATGCACTCAGGGGAACCTGATTGCCTTTACTGTTTTTAACAAAGAAGAGTTTGATCTTCTCTTCATTGAGCCTGTATTCCGGCTCCGCTATGATATATGCCTTGTAGAGGCGGCCAAAACGGTTAAAATCATTGACATAGGCTCCGCCAAGAAAGGCACCCACAGTGGAGTAAATATCGTTGAGTTCAATGCCGGCTTTCAATACTTTATCACGATTTATTTCCATGTAGCGTTGGGGGACGCTGGCCCGGAAGGTGGTGAACATGGAGCCGATTTCCGGCCGTGCCAGAGCCGCCTCCATAAAACTGTCTGTATGCTTTGCCAGGTATTCCGGGCTGTTTCCACCCCGATCCTGAATCATCATTGTAAAGCCGGAACCACTTCCCAGTCCGGGGATGGGCGGTGGCTCGAATGCAAAGACCTGAGCCTCGTTCACCTTGGACTGAAAATCCCGGTTCAATGTGGCCACCAAATCATTGGCGGTTTTTTCCCGTTCTCCCCAGTCAACAAGTGATACAAAGACAAAGCCGGCATTGGAAGACATACTGCCGGAAATCAGGCTGAACCCGGTGGCAGCAGTCACATACGCCACCTCATCATGTGCCTTGATGATGGATTCCACCTTCTTAACCACCACATCGGCTCGCTGCAGGGAGGCGGCATCGGGCAGCTGGATATTGACCATCAGATAGCCCATATCCTCACTGGGCATAAAGCCGCCAGGGATTAGTTTTCCCAGATAGGCCATACCGCCGGTCAATACCAACATAAAAACAATGCCGATGGCAATCCTGCGAACCACGATGCGGGTAAAGCCGGTATAGGCATTGGTAATTTTATCAAAGCCTTTATTGAACAGGCGAAAAAAGACCCCGAGCGGGCCACGCATGGGCTTTTGTTTGCGCAGCAACAGCCCGCAGAGAGCCGGACTGAGACTAAGGGCGTTGATGGAGGAAAAGACCACTGATACCGCAACAGTGATGGCAAACTGCTGGTAGAGGAGACCGGTGATGCCGCCCATGACCGCCACTGGAATAAATATTGCCACCATCACCAGGGTAGTGGCGATGATTGGGGCGGTTACCTCTTTCATTGCCGCCCGGGTGGCATCCTTGGGTGTCATGCCCTTTTCTATATTGACCTGCACCGCCTCCACCACCACGATAGCATCATCAACCACGATGCCGATGGCCAGGACCAGACCCAGCAGGGACAGGACATTGATGGTAAAGCCGATAATGGGAAAGACAATAAAGGCACCAAGCAGAGAAACCGGAATGGCAATGGTGGGTATCAATGCCGCCCGCCAGTCCTGGATAAAGACAAAGACCACCAGGATGACCAGTCCCAAGGCAATGAACAGGGTCTCGATGATATCATTGATACCCGCTGTAATGGCGGCTGTTGTATCAAGAGAGATGTCATATTTCATGCTCTTGGGAAAGGACTGGGACAGTTCAGCCATGGTGGTCTTGACCGTTTCCGCAAGTGCCACAGCATTGGAACCGGGTGCCTGATACAGGGCGATCATAGCACAGGGTTCACCATTGAGCCGGGTTCTGGCGTTGTAGGTTTCCACCCCAAGTACCACCTTGGCAACATCCTTGATCTTTATCTGGGAGCCTTCCGGGTTTGTCCGGATGACAATCTCACCGAATTCACTTTCACTCTGCAGCCGTTCTGGCATCCGAACCGTGTAGGTAAATTCATTACCAGGTGGAGCCGGTTCCGCACCAAATTTACCGCCTGGCACTACCACGCTCTGGGATCGAATGGCATCAATGATCTCAGGTACAGAAATGTCGAGGTGAGCCAGCTGGTCAGGCTTGATCCTGATACGCATGGAATAGTCGGTGGCACCGATGACGTTTACCCTGCCAATACCCTTGATACGCGACAGAATATCCTTGATATTGATAAGGGAATAGTTACCGAGAAAGTTCTGATCAAAGCGTGGATCATCCGCAGTCAGGGAGATCAGCATCAGGATGTTGGGCAGGGATTTCTCCGTGGTTACCCCCAGCCGCTTGACCTCTTCCGGGAGCTTGGCTGTGGCCGCAGCTACCCGGTTCTGGGCAAAAACGGTGTTCATGTCCGGATCAGTGCCTACCTCAAAGGAGACCTGAATGGTCATACTGCCGTCATTGGCGTTGGTGGACTTCATGTAGATCATGTTATCCACCCCGTTGATCTGCTGTTCCAGCGGGGTGGCAACCGACTGCTCAACGCTGACAGCGTTGGCTCCGGTGTAGTTAGCTCTGACTTCAACAATAGGGGGCGTGATGTTCGGATACTGCTCCATGGGCAGACCATTGAGGAACACAACCCCTATGATAACCATAAATACAGCTATCACCATGGCCACGATGGGCCGTCGTACAAAAAAATCACCCATAGCTGATCACTTTTTATCCTGTTCTGTTGAGTTGGCTTCCAGCTCAGTTGCCTTGCTGTCCTGCTCAGTTGGCTTGATATCTGCGGCAACTGGAGTGACTACAGCACCGTCCTTAGCCTTTTGCAGCCCCTCATAAATCACCTTTTCACCAGGCTTGAGTCCTTCGGTTACAAGCCAGGAGGAGCCGACTTTATCTCCGACCGTAACACTGCGGTTTTCAACTGTATTATCCGCATTGACCACAAACACATTGTGCAGTCCCTGAATCTCCATGACACTGCGCTGGGGAACCAGAATAGCATCTTTAACCACCTCGCTCTCAACCCTGATCTTGGCAAACTGACCAGGACGCAGTATCTGTTGAGGATTGGGGAAGGATGCCTGTACCAGTATGGAACCGGTGCTGGTGTCAATTTCCCGATCAATAAAGTCTGGTCTGCCCTTATGTTCAAACACGGAACCATTGTTGAGGATCAGATCCAGATCAGCTATCAGTTCACCGTGTTCCTTGGCAAGTGCCTTGTTAAGAGACTCGGCAACAGATAGGTACTGGGTTTCAGTGATGAAAAAGTTCACCAGGATAGTATCGACCTGGGAAACGGTGTTCAAGATTACCGGGTTGGGGTTTTTACCGACAACATCCCCCACCTTGGCCTTGGTTTTGCCAATGATGCCGTCAATGGGAGATTTGATTTTTGTATAACTCAGTTCGATTTCAGACGCTCGCTGGGTGGCCTTGGCCGCCTCCAGCGAAGAAAGACTCGCATCGTAGGCAGCCTGGGCTGCATCAAGATCACTTTTGGAAATCGCATTGGATTTGGCCAGCGGTCTGATACGATCCAGATCCCCCTTGGCTTTTGCCACCATGGTATTCACCGTGGCAACTTCGGACATTCTGGTGGCAACCTTTTCTTCAAAGGGCTGACTCTCCAGAGTATATAACAGTTTGCCTTTTTCAATAAAGGTACCTTCCTGGAAGTGTACCCCCTCCAGAAATCCTTCCACCCTGGCACGGATGTCGATATCCTTTAACCCGGTGGTCTGCCCCACAAACTCAAGATACAGGGGGACATCCTCAGCTTTAGTTTCAATGACGGAAACTTCCGGCGGGGGCGGTGGTGCCTCTTTCTTTTTTTCGCTGCTGCATGCGGATAGAAAAAAGGTCATGCAGGTAATCAGGCCGATCATTGTTAATTTCATGGTGTATTGTTTGCAGAGTTAATGGTTGACAGGATTTGGCATTAAACCGGAACATGCCGGTTTTCCCTGTGGTTGATTACGTTTACAATTATTGCATAGTTGAATGCTGATTGATGTAGGAGATAACTTCACTGGTTTTAAGCTGATGGGTGCTGTTACCTAGTCGGACGTAAAAGACTTCGTCGTTGTCACGTCGGAAGAATACAGGCGTATCTGAACGCAGGGTCTGGATAACCAGGACACGCTTATCATCCACGTCCTGCAATGCTGACCTGATCAGATGAGCAAATTGAGGCCCCAGATGCGTCTTGACCAGGCTGTTCCAGTGCAGCAGCATCCTGTCTTCGTTGCTGAACAGATCCTTTTCCAGGCCAAGGGGATTGCCATCGTCATCCACACCAACGAGCAGCATTCCCCCTTCACTGTTGAGGTATGCGGCGACCGTTTTCAGACACTGGTTTTCCATCTTTTTATCTACTTTACCGCTATAAAGATTCCAGCGTAAGGTCGATTTAAATTCCAGTTGATCATTCTCACCTGAATCGATGAGGTTTTTTAATTCCACCTCCGTGTATTGGCTGAAGCCGCCGGCAATGCGCTCTTTAAGTTGCCGATTTTCCTCATGCAGTTTCCGGCTCTGTTGATAGAGTGCCACCTGGGTACGAACCCGTGTTACAACAATAACCGGATTAAAGGGTTTGGTGATATAGTCAACAGCACCGAGCTCAAGGCCGTATTGTTCATCCTCGGTTTCACTTTTTGCGGTAATAAATATTATCGGTATGTGGGCGGTATGGGTGTCACTCTTCAGTTGACGGCATACTTCATAGCCGTCCATTTCCGGCATCATGATGTCCAGTAAAATAATATCCGGCTGCGGTTCTTTTGCTGCGATCTGCAATGCCTTTTTGCCGCGAGTCGCCACCTTAACCGTGTATTGCGGACTCAGCATACCTCGCAACAGATCGATATTTCCCGGGGTATCATCTACCACCAGAATGCTTTGCCTGGAATCGTTACCCATTAATCGTTCTCCTTATCCCACCTCAGCACAGTGGTATTCACTTCAGCCCTCTTTGAGGACAGATTCAAGGGTGTCCAGCTCTGCAAGAGCCTGGTCAAAATCGTATTCACTAATAGCCGCTGACAGTCGCCGCATAACGCTGGTATGATCTCCTGATCCCGACATCTCTTCCAGCACTTCGAGTACATCAACGGCCTCGGTATCATCGTCCTCCAGCAGGACACGGAGTTGGCTGAGAAGGGCGTTGCGTTTCTCAGGATCTACAGTCCGGGGCAGTGTTGCTGTTTCGGGTTGCTCAAGCAGAGATAAACCAGCAAGCATCGGCGATAATGCTTCAGCCACATTTTCCAGTAATTGCTCAATTTCTTCGGTTTTACTGTTTGCCTTGCAGGCTGCTTCCAGAGCAGCCGCTGTCTGCTGCACCTCTTTGGCACCGATATTACCGGCCACCCCCTTCAGGGTATGGGCATATCGCCGGGCTGTTTCCATATCAGCATCTTGCAGAGCCTGATGAAACAGGTCAACAAAACCAGCCTCGCTGGTACGAAATTTAAGCAGGAGTTTCCGGTACAGTTTATGATTGCCCTGGGTAGTGGCCAGGCCTGCCGCTGTGTTGACACCAGGAAGCTCAGGAATTCCCATATTTTTCTGCTCAGTTGCAACCTTGTCCTGCTCAGAAATAAATGGCTCTTCACAAGGCTCGGAAGGGGTGATCCAGCTAGCCATGATAGAGAACATCTCCTGCACATTAATGGGCTTGGCAATGTGATCATTCATGCCTGCAGCCAGTACCTTTTCGCGATCACCGGCCATGGCATTGGCGGTCATGGCAAGTATGGGCAGGTTGGTAAAGCGTTCCTGTTCGCGAACCCTGCGGGTTGCCTCATAGCCGTCCATAACCGGCATCTGGCAATCCATCAACACACCGTCAAAAGTGTCTTTTGCCAGCAGATCCAATGCCTCTTGACCATTATTTGCCACCTGAACACGGATTCCATTGGTTTTCAACAGTTCCAGTGCCAGTTCCTGGTTGATCTCGTTGTCCTCCACCAGCAGGATCCTGGCTCCGCATAATTTGGCAATATCTGCATCGGCCAGCTCACTGCGAGTGGAGGAACGAGTATCCTGAATCACCTCATGTCCCATTGCCATCATAATGGCATCGTGGAGCGTGGATGCGGTAACCGGCTTGGTGAGAAAACTGGATATATTGACATCTTTCGCTGTCCTGCTTGCGTCTTCTTTTCCATAAGCCGTGACCATAATCACGGTTGGAACCTCGGTCTGCTGTTGATCAGACTGAAGTACACGAGTGACTTCAACGCCATCCATTCCCGGCATCTTCCAGTCCATCAGCACGAGTTTATACGGATCACTCTCATCGACACCATGAAGACGTTCAAGTGCATCCTGTCCATTGACAGCCTGATCCACCCGCAGGCCGAATCCGGCAAGCATGGAGCAGAGAATTTCCCGGGCAGTGCTGTTATCGTCCACAACCAGTACCCGTACATCCCCGAGTGCGGTAATTTCAGTACGCCGTTGTGAGGGAACTCCCTGCTGCTTACCAAGTTGAACCGTGAAGTGAAAGGTACTGCCGACTCCTGCCTCACTTTCCACCCAGATCTCGCCGCCCATCATCTCGGTGAGTTTTTTACTGATGGTTAAACCAAGACCGGTGCCGCCATATTTGCGGGTGGTGGAGGCATCAGCCTGACTAAAGGACTGAAACAGTTTTTTCTGCTGCTCAGGGGTCAGGCCGATACCGGTATCCCGAACCGCAAAGTGCAGCTTGGTGCTTTCCGTATCTTCTTCCACCACTTCAATGCTGATTACGACCTCTCCCTGATCGGTAAATTTTACCGCATTATTACCAAGATTGATGAGTACTTGTCCCAGGCGGAGGGGGTCGCCGATCAGGGCGGAAGGATACTCTGCTGGCAGGTCAAACATCAACTCCAGACCTTTTTCATCGGTCTTGAGCCCGATCAGATTGGCAAGCTGATCAAAGACATCCTCCAGACGGAAGTTAGCCGCTTCCATGGAAAGTTTTCCTGCCTCGATCTTGGAAAAGTCAAGGATATCATTGATAACACCAAGCAGAGCCTCACCGGATCGATGAACCTTTTCAATATAATTTCTCTGCCTGGCAGTGAGATCGGTCTGCAAAGCCAGATGCGACATACCTATGACCGCATTCATGGGAGTGCGGATTTCATGGGACATGTTGGCCAGGAAATCCGATTTGGCTCTGGTTGCATCCTCTGCGGTCTCCTTGGCGGAGATGAGTTCATTTTGAAAACTCTTCCGTTCGGTAATGTCACGAAAGACCACCACCGCACCGAGGAGTTGATCATCACTGCTGATGGGGGTGGCAGAGTATTCCACTGGAAAAAAAGAGCCGTCTTTTCGCCATAACACCTCGTCTTCAATAGAACGAGCCTTGCCGGTGTAGAATGCACCACGCATGGGGCAGTCGGTTTCCTTATATTCTGAACCGTCGGCATGGGCATAGTGAACGGTATCATGCACATCAATGCCAAGCAGTTCCTTTACCTCATACCCAAGCATCCCGGCGGCTGACCGGTTACAGAAGGTAACCTTTCCCTCAAGATCCAACCCGAAGATTCCCTCACCCGCTGAGTTGAGGATCAGCTCATTATGTTTCCGTTCTTCTTCAAGGGTTATTGCCAGTTTTTTTGCCTCAGTGATATCAGCAGTCATGGCAACAAAATGGGTTACCTCTCCTTCATCATTGGTTACCGGAGCAATGGAGATCGATGCCCAGTAGAGAGTACCGTTCTTTTTACGGTTGAGAATTTCGCCCTGCCACACCTTGTCCGCAAGAATGGTTGCCCATAAATTTTTATACGTTTCATCAGGGGTTTCACCGCTGTTCAGTATGCTGGGATTTTTGCCGATAACCTCAGCAGAGCGGTAACCGGTTTTCCGGGTAAAGGTCGGGTTGACATGTTCGATATTTCCATCAATATCAGTAATAACCACACAGAGAGGACTCTGCTCTACCGCCTGCGCCACCTTGCGCAGTTCTTCCGTACGCGCATCAACCAGTACCTCAAGGCGCTGGCGGGCTCTGTTGCTGAGCCAGACAGTAAATGCGGTCAGCAGCAGGGCAACAAAGGAAATACTGGCCAATGCCTTCAGAACCAGCCCGTGCATACCGGTATAGGACTGCATCGCTTCAGAGAGGTCTATCTCTGTGGCCAGGCCAATCCTCAAATTTTTTGACCAGCTCCATGCTCCCATGACCAGAACACCACGGTAATCACGATACCCGGTAACATCGACCCCATTTAGCCCGGCCACTGCCTCACGAGCCATGCGGGTGAGGGGCCAGCTGGATTGATCTTTTTCAGGACGAAAACCGGCTGTAATATTTCCACCTGGATCACAGATACGCATGCTGACGAGCTGATCATTATCCTGATAGTATGCACCGACTTCTTTAAGCTCCGCTTCAAAGCGTGAACTGGTCAGCAGACGTGCGTGTCGATCAAAGGCATACGTTTCACCTGTCCTGCCGATATTGCCAATACTGGTGACACGGTTGAAACTTTCAGCCGGATCCAGGCGCAGGGTGAGTAATGCTATAACCTTGCCGGAATTGTCATGAATCGGTTCTGCAAAAAACATGGTAGCAGCCTTTGCCACCAGACGACCCGATGCATCATCAAGAGCAACGTCAGAGTATATGGGTGGCACAAACGCACTATTCCCGGCAAGAACCCTGTCAATTATCTCGGGTTGCTGCCTGAAAATCAAATTTTTGCTTCCAACATTGCTATCACGGGAAGAGGCCAAACTGATGCCGTCCGGGGCAATGATAAAAAATCCCTTTGCATGGAGCTGCTCATTATAGCTGTGATAGATTGTCCGCAATTCCCTCTGGGCATCACTTTGCAGCAGGGTGTCAGAGGAGCGTGAACCTGCCAGTAACTTCTCTGTGAGTAACTTTTCTGTGAGTGGCAGCAATCGGTCATTATCAAGCAGGTGCTGTATCTTGTCGCCATAACTTTCCAACCATAAATCAAGAGAGAGATTGACACCATTATTCACCGTTACCAGGTTGCGGCCCAGTTCCTGTCTGATCTGTTTATCCATCCTCTCAAGAGCTGCCCATGCGACAACCAGGACTATACTGAGAAAGGCGGTAACCAGCACCATGATGATATAGGAGAGATTGCGCCGTTCGAAAATTCTATCAATCTGTTCACTGCGCAGGTACTTGAACATCGTTAGCAGTACCACAAGAATCAGCAGTAAACCTCCAAACAACCAGAGGACAAGTCCCTGTAAAGAGGTACTGTTATCAGTCTCACCAGGAGAATCACTATCACTACTGATCCAGTTGTTGCGGATACGATTCTTTTCTGTCTCAGAGATAGAGTCAAGTGCCTTGTTGAGAATAGCGGGCAGCAGGATCCAGTCCTGGCGGACACCCATGGCCAGTTCACCACTGTGAATATCAGAAGGTGCGGCCAGATGAAGGTTAGGGAAGTTATGTTTCTGAATGAGATAGTTGATGACAGCGAGGTTGCCCTGCGAGGCATCTGCCTTGCCGGTGGCAACGGCTTTTAATTCATCAAGAGGGGTGTTTAAGGCATACTGGTGTATTGACGGATAAAATCTACTGATATGTTCCACTTCTGAATAATTTTTTGATACCGCAACAGTCTTGCCCGCAAGGTCTGCCATGCCATCGATGGGGGGATAATCTCTTCGGGTAACAATAACCTGGGGAAAGTTGAGATAGGACTGGCTGAAGTTGATAGATTTTTTACGCTCCCTTGAGGCAGTCATAACCGGCGCAACATCGACAACTCCAGTCTTGATACCTTCCACCACCTGGGACCAGGTCAAACCGGGGACATACTTGAAGGATATGCCAAGGCGTTGTTCAATCAACTGCAAATACTCAGCCGCCAGACCGTTGTACTTGCCTTTTGCGTCAACAAATTCAAAAGGCACATAGGCTGGATCACCACTAAACCTGATCGTCTTGTGAACCTTGAGCCATGCGAGTTCCTCATCGGTTAAGGCAAGACCCTTGGCTATTGTTTGTCCAGAATAGGCAGCAGGGGAGGGGGCAGCAACAGCACTTATTTTTTCCCCTGCACAAGAGGAAGTGACAAGACCCATCGACATGACAAGCGACAAGAGTACACTGATAAGCCATCGCAACTGCCTGCTTATTATTTGAATCATTATGCCTGTTTCCGTTACAAACAAGATAATTGTTTTGATAACATACACCATCCAGCAGAACCGTTTTTTTCAGGAAAGAAGAATTTCAATTATAGAAAATAGGCTTTCTGGTTCGACCGGTTTTTTTAAATATGCGGCTCCACCGATTTCCATACCGCGCTCACATGCCTCATCGTCAGCTTCACCGCTGAGAAAAACGACAGGAATATTAGCAGTTTTATCATTCTCTTTCAGTTCTGTACAAACTTCTAAACCATCCATTTCAGGCATAACAATATCAAGCAATATCAGATGAGGAGGTTTTTCTGATTGAGCAATTTGCAGAGCTTTCCTGCCATTTAACGCTGCCTTCACTTTGTATTTTTCTTTGAGCAGCCCTGACAGTAGATCTATAACGGCAGGTGCATCGTCAACCACCAGTATAACTTTTTTATCCATTTTTTGTCTCTCTATGGTTTTCATACGAGTCTCAAAGGACTCTGATTCAGATTGATACAACACATTTGCAGCAATCTTTTTAAACAATCTTAGCGGTAGAGTATCATACTGATTTGTTATTAACAATAAATAACAATTGTATAAATCAGCGAGCAATGCTGATTGCCCCAATCGCATATCATACAAAAACTACCAGTAAATCAGAGAGTTGATGAAAAACTCTACCGTCAAAATCCAGACTCATAACAGTCCCGGCTCCAATAGAAACAATCAGAAACAATCTGTTTTCAAGCTGGTTACTGTGAACCTGCCCCCACAGGAACCAGCAGGATTGGTTCCATATCTCTCAAATAAGCCTGGTCAATCTCAGTCAGCCTGTTGTAAATGATAAGCCCCTTGAGTGAGGCAACATACTCAGGAGCCTGGCCGGGAAGTTTTGCAAGGGTTTCGAGTAGTTTCAGCCCGGTGGCATTCTTGCCGGATTCCTTCAACGCTGCTCGTTTCGCACGCAGGGTCGTATATGGCTGCCTGGTGTTCAGCTTGAGCATGTAGGCTTCAACTGTATGCAGTGGCGTGTCTATGGCGGCAATAGTATCCTTCTCTTTGCCGCTCCGTGACCACTGGTTGAACATTGCGTTGTCAGGATTTGCAAACCGTGATGTTCCCAAACCGCTTTTTTCTGCGGCCTGAGCCATAATAAGGGAAGGCGGTAAGATATCCACCCTGATCTGTAGCTGCTCCAGTTCCTGTTGGGTAATTTCCGTGTCCAGTTCTTGGCTTACCCTGTACTTGATTGCGAGTTCCCGCAGCCACTGCTGATCTGTGTCCGGCTGCATGGCTGATTTAAGCAACTGTTTACGTTCAGCAGCAATATTTTCGTTGGCCTTGAGAATAAGCGGCGCCAGAATCCGGAAAAAAATCTCCTTTTTCGTCCTGGTTTCCATCTGCCTGGCATGTTTGGCGCGCCATAATTCAGGTATGGTTGCCAAGTAGACCCTTGCCACCTCACGGGAGCCATGATTCCATGACTGTTCGGTGTAGTCCAGTTTTTCAAAAAGCTGCATTATATCTTTGTAGGATTGAAACTCGAATCGTTCCTCTGCCTGACCGGTTCTTGGGACGGATACGAAAACCAGACAAAGAATGAGAGAAACAGACAGTGCGGAAAAGCAATTGCAGAGCATCTCAGGTGTTTTTTGTTTTGCTTTCATTATAGTGTAACAATTTAATTTTATAGATAGAACAGGTAAAATCTCAGCATTTAACGCTTAAAAACTCACCTGCACACGACTCAAAATGATGTCAGTCCTGCCGTTATCGACAAATGGGTCAACACGGTCTTCCACCCTGGCATTGATATAGTTGACCATAACACGAATCTTCGGTTTCAGGTACCAGTTCAGGCCAACAGTGATGTTCTGCTCCTCACCACCAGTGACATGCTTGTCATTCAAATCCACTTTGGAGAGTCGAAGAGCAAGTTCCAGCGCTCCCCACCCGTCTCTGCCAGGGTGAAACTCCTTTTCCGGGGTTACGCCGGAAAATATGCCACCGGAATTCTGGTACTTTCGTGACCCGCCTGTAAGAATC
>DAOVTM010000428.1 GCA_030633145.1 Desulfobulbaceae bacterium | reverse complement strand
TGTGGAAGGATTGGCTGTTGGTGCTAAGATTGGACAGGGTGTTGCCCATTGTATTGACGATGTCAAGGATATCGGTACCTTTAAGAAAGGTGAAGTTCTTGTAACCGATATGACTGATCCTGACTGGGAACCGATCATGAAGATTGCCGGTGCTATCGTCACCAACCGTGGTGGACGTACCTGTCATGCAGCGATCATTTCCCGTGAGCTTGGTATTCCCTGTGTTATTGGAACTGCGGATGCCACCGAGCATATCAAGACCGGAATGGAAATCACCGCATCTTCCGCCGAAGGTGAAACCGGTTATGTATATGATGGTCTGCTTAAATTTGAAATTGACCGACAGGATCTCGGCAACCTGCCCGAGACCAAAACCAAGATCATGATGAACCTGGCCATCCCGGAAAAGGCATTCACCGAATGCCAGATTCCCAACGATGGTGTTGGTCTTGCCCGTGAAGAGTTTATCATTAACTCGCATATCGGTCTCCATCCTCTGGCACTCTATAACTACGAAGAGCTGAAAAAATCCGACGATCCTGAGAAAAAGGAGATCGTTGCCAAGATTGATGCCAAAACCGGAGCATATAGTGACAAGCGTCAGTTCTTTATTGACAAGGTAGCTGAAGGCGTTGGCCGTATTGCCTGTGCATTTTATCCCAACGATGTTATTGTTCGTCTCTCTGATTTCAAGAGTAATGAATACGCCAACCTTGCCGGTGGTACTCTGTATGAGCCGGTAGAGGAAAACCCGATGATCGGCTGGCGTGGAGCATCCCGTTATTACGATCCTAAATATCGTCCCGCCTTTGAGCTGGAATGTGCAGGTCTCTTAAAGGCTCGTAACGATATGGGGCTGGACAACATCAAGCTGATGGTTCCCTTCTGCCGTACCCCGGAGGAAGGTAAGAAAGTTATCGAGGTGATGAAAGAATGCGGCCTGGTTCAGGGTGAGAACGGACTGGAGCTGTATGTTATGTGCGAGATCCCCAGTAACGTCATCTCCGCCGATGCCTTTGCCGACATCTTTGATGGCTTTTCCATCGGTTCCAACGACCTGACCCAGTTGACATACGGCATGGATCGTGACTCCGGCCTCATTGCCGGTATTGCCGATGAGCGGGACGATGCTGTCAAGGACATGATCCGGATGGTCATTGCCACTGCCCAGCGGCGCGGCAAGAAGATCGGTATCTGCGGTCAGGGACCGTCTGATTTTCCCGAGTTTGCCACCTTCCTGGTTGAGTTGGGCATTGACTCCATGTCGCTGATTCCAGATACGGCCATCAAGACCCGTCTGGCAGTACATGAGAAGGAGAAAGAGCTGGGGATTGCTCCTGAGTAAATCAGAAGTCAGAATCCAGAGGACAGAAATCAGTGGATAGAAGTGTGGCAGGGTGCGTTGTGAGCATCCGCTAGTAACATTCTTCATTATGTAGAATCATGTACAGGGCGCACCAATTTGGTGCGCCTTTTTTGTTTTGATTATTTTGGAGAAGATTTTTGTTGAGTTAGTTTGTAACTATTATGCTATAAGAAATACCGTGCAGAGCTACATTTTTCAAATCAGCCTCTCATTTATATGAGACTCTCATTACCTGCAAAAAACTATTAAATCAGTGGATAACATTTTTTTCCGGGGTCTATCACTCTGTGAGTGACCGACCGGTGTATAGTGAAGCCAGGTAAGAAAAACAGGTAGTTTATCTGAATAATCAAAATTATCTGAATAATTAAAATTATCTGAATAATTAAAATTATTTGAATAATTAAACAAAATCCTGGTCGGGTTTTACCCATTTTCAGGACATAAGGGAGAATGATCATGGCAGTATCAGCGGAAAAACATGCAGAAGCAAGATTGAAGAGCGTTGACAACGCCATCACCCAGATCCATCGCCAGTTTGGCAAGGGTTCAATCATGCGGTTGGGTGAGGAAGAACGTCGGAATATCCCTGTCATTTCTACAGGTACCCTGGGCATCGATATTGCCCTGGGAGTGGGCGGATTGCCTCGGGGCAGGGTGACGGAGATTTACGGCCCGGAATCCTCGGGTAAAACCACCCTGGCTCTGCACGTTATTGCCGAGGCCCAGCGGGCTGGTGGCAACGCGGTCTTTATTGATGCGGAACATGCCCTGGATGTGGCTTATGCTGAACGACTGGGGGTGGATGTGGAAAACCTGCTGGTCTCCCAGCCTGACTTTGGCGAGCAGGCTCTGGAGATCGCCGAGGTTCTGATGCGCAGTGGTGGTCTGGATGTTGTGGTTATTGACTCCGTGGCCGCTCTGGTGCCACGAGCCGAGATTGACGGCAATGTGGGGGATCACCATGTTGGCTTGCAGGCTCGGCTGATGTCCCATGCCATGCGTAAGTTTACCGGTGTATTGCAGCGTACCAATACGGTGTTGATCTTTATCAACCAGATACGGATGAAGATTGGGGTGATGTTTGGTAACCCTGAGACCACCCCAGGCGGTAATGCCCTCAAATTTTACAGCTCCATCCGGCTGGATATCCGCCGTATGACCCAGATCAAGGATGGTCAGGAGGTTATTGGAAACCGTACCAAGGTAAAGGTGGTGAAAAATAAGGTCGCACCTCCCTTTAAGATAGCTGAATTTGATATGATCTATGGTGAGGGAATTTCCAAGACCGGTGACCTGCTGGATCTCGGGGTGGAGCAGGAGATCGTCGATAAGAGCGGATCCTGGTATTCCTATAACGATGAACGTATCGGTCAGGGGCGGGAAAACGCCAAGATCTTTCTCAAGGAACATCCTGATATGCTGGAGGAGATTGACCACAAAGTGCGGCTTGCCTTTGGTATGGGAAAGGATGATGGGGCGAAAGATGCGCCAGAGCAAGGAAAGGAAAAGGCTGCGGACACTCCAGAGAAATCTGAAAAATAAAAGCAGTGGAAATCATTCTGATTGCGGCCATGACCCGGCAACGGGTCATTGGCATGGACAAAACTATACCCTGGACTATTCCCGGGGAACAGCTCCGATTTAAGCAGACTACCATGGGCTTTCCCCTGCTCATGGGTCGTAAGACCTGGCAGTCCATTGGGAAGCCTTTGCCGGGAAGGGCTAATATTGTGGTCACCCGCAACAGGGATTTTCAGGCTCCAGGTGCGGCGGTTGTCCACTCGCTGGATAAGGGGATTGGGGCAGCAGGAGAGGCGGAAAAGCTCTTTATTATTGGAGGGGCGCAGTTGTATTCAATCGGACTTGAACTGGCTGACACCTTAATTCTAACCATGCTGGATCTGGAGGATAGCGGTGATACTTTTTTCCCGGAATTCTCCTGTCCACCTTATCAGCTCGTACATAGGGAAGCCATTAGTGGGCCGGTTCCATATAGCATTGAGAGTTTCCAGAGAAGAACTTCATAATACTCTAAAGTTCTCTCTGAGACATCTTCCGTTGAAAAATGGGCTACCAACTTTAGCCG
>DAOVTM010000104.1 GCA_030633145.1 Desulfobulbaceae bacterium | reverse complement strand
GTTCTGGCCCAGCAGGGCTTGATTACCCTGGAAGCGGGTATCCCGATGATTCTCGGGGCAAATATAGGTACCTGTATCACGGCTGCTCTTGCCAGTATCGGTACGGACAGGGAGGCAAAACGGGTGGCCTTGGCCCATGTCTTGTTCAATACGGGCGGGGTGTTGCTCTTTGCCTTTTTTATCCCTCAGTTTGCCGGACTGGTACGCGATATTGGTGACTCCTTTGGTGCGGATACCGCCAGGCAGGTAGCCAATGCGCACACTATTTTCAACATTACGGTGGGGCTTGTTTTTCTCCCCTTTATCTCCCTCTTTGCCTGGCTCATCCTCCGTATCCTGCCGGATAATGCAGAGGAGAAAAAGTTGGATCCGGTTACCTGGCATCTGGATGATTCCATCGTTGCAACTCCGGCCATAGCCTTGCAGCTTGCCAGTGAGGAAGTCGGCAGAATGGCCAAGATCCTCGGCAGAATGCATCGGGCGGCCATAATACCCTTTATCACCGATAAGCCGCAACGTGATAAAGTTTTTCCTGAGATGCTGACCCTGCTGCAGGGGATTGAGATGCGGGAACGAAAAATTAATTTCCTGGAAGAAAAAATCCGACGCTACCTGCTGGATATCAGCCGTCAGGAACTTGCCCAGGGACAGGGTACAGAGGTCAGCGCCCTGATTTCACAACTTGATTCCATGGAAAGAATCGGTGATGTGATTACCCGGCAGATTGTCCCGCTGGTCAAAAAGAAAGAGCGTCTCGGGGTTGATTTTTCCAAGGAAGGAAAAAAAGAGCTTGTCCTCTATCATGAAAAGGTGGGCAAGCAGCTTGACCGCCTCATGCAGATGATGACCAAGATGGATGTTTCCTATGCTAAAAAGGTAAAAAAGAAAAAGAGCCGTTACGCGGATTTTGATTCCCGTTTACGCAGACACCATCTTAAACGGATGCTGGACATGAAAGAGGCATCAGTGGAAACCCATTCCATCCACATGGAATTGATGGATGCGCTGAGCCAGATCAACACTTATGCGGCAGATATTGCAAAAAAGATACTGAAGAGCCATCTTCTGACCCAGAGGGATGAACAGAAAAAGCAGGTTGAAAACAAAGAAAAAATAAATGAATAATAATCAACAAAAGAGGTGATTTTCCCATGCATTCCATACAAGCGTATCTGGCTGCCGCCAAGGCCGACAAGAGTAACGTCCGCAAGGTAATTATTGGCAACGAAGCTGCGGATCTTGACTCCATGGCATCCTCTCTTGCTTACGGCTATCTGTTGAACACGCAGAATGGAGAGGATGTCTTGCCTGTCATGCCCATTGCACGAGCTGACTTCAAGCTGCGAACCGAGGCGGTGTATGTGTTTGAGGAGGCTGGCATTATTCTTGATGATGTGGTCTTTTTTGATGAGGTTGATTTTGAAGCCCTGATGTCAGGCGGCACGGAGTTGATCCTCGTTGACCATAATAAGTTCAGTCCGGCTCTGGAAAAATACAGTGCAAATGTCTCTGCGATTCTGGATCATCATAACGATGAGGGGCTGTATCAGGAGGCATCGCCAAGGATTATCGAGCTGGTCGGTTCCACTGCAACCTTGGTTGCGATGGAATTTGACCGGGCAGACGTTGCAGTGGAAAAGGATGTTGCCATCCTTCTTGCTGGAACCATCCTGCTTGATACCGTCAACCTTGATCCGGCGGCAGGTCGGGTGACTGAGAGCGACATCCTGGTCGCTGAAAAAATCCTTCCCCTCTGTCCCTTGCCAGGGGAGGATTTTTTTGCCAATATCCAGCGAGAAAAATTTAGTGTGGCAGGGCTTTCCACCAATGACCTGCTGCGCAAGGATTATAAGGAGTTTCAGTTTGAAACCGTTCGCTGTGGTATCGGTTCTGCATTGTTGCCGGTCAGCCAGTGGCAGGATATGGATAACAACCTGATGGCCGGTTTTGCCAGCTATGCTGTCACAAACGAACTGGGTGTCCTGCTCTCCATGAATGCCTATACCAATCCTGATTTTAACCGTGACCTGGTGATTTATTGTGTTGATAAAGAGGGTCATGACCAGCTGCTGGAGTATTTACATGGGTCTGGTCTTGAGTTGAGCGTCATTGAGTACCCCCAAGCACAGGAAGGTGAGGGGTGTATCAGTTTTCATTGTCAGGGCAATCTTGCTATTTCCAGGAAGAAATTGCAGCCCCTGCTGGCTGATTTTTATACAAAGTAACAGGTGATGAATTGGTAAACATTTTTTTCACCACAGAGACCACAGAGTTCACAGAGAAAAACAAAGGAGATAAAAATGAGTGTCTATGAACAAAATAAGGCCACCTCAGCCGCAGATGCCGAAAAAATAGTACCTCGTGCCGAATTCCGCGTCTTTGGTCAGGGCATTATCGACATCGTCACTGCGGCCATGTGGCGATCTCAGGCAACCCTGTTCAAGGTGCGCCAGAGCGGTGAGACCTATATCCTGTCCCGCCACACCAACGAGGCCAATGTCAAGATCCGTGACGGCCTGCTTGACATCAAGCTCAAGGTGGGCGAGACCGAGAACGGCTACGAGATTTTCCAACCCAGCGGTAAATTTCAGTTTCCGATCAAAAAGGAGGAGCTGACAACCATCCTCAAACATCTCAAGGCCGAGGTGGAACTGCAACAGGATAGCTACACCTTTGACGAGTTTATTACCCTGCTTAAAAGCACCGATGATGTGGTCAGTGTGGATGTACACAAGGAGCGGTACGGCTTTTCAGTTGACGGAATGATCTGCGAATATGGAAAAATCCTTTTTAACGGTGCAATGGTTGAAACCACCTGTGTGGAGAGCGAAGATTACGCCACCATGAAAGAGGTGATCGACAAGCTGGAGATCAGTGGTTTTGAAAATATCAACTACCTTAAGGCGGCAAAACGTGTCGTTGGTATGGAGTAAGTACCAGCGCATAATTACCCTCGTTCCCATGCTCTGCGTGGGAACGCCGTTTGGACGCTCCAGCGTCCTATGATAGAAGTATTAAAATGAGACATAACCCCTTTCCGTTTGCTTGCCGCAACACAGTGTTGTCGGCACATCAGCCGGAGAATAAAAAAAACAGGAGAAACATGATGAAAAAAAACATTCTTGCCCTGCTGGTTGCGGCTGCCATGCTGACCGGCCTGATCTCGACGGCCCAGGCCGCATTCCCGGAAAAACCGATCAAGCTGATCGTTTACACCAAACCGGGTGGTGCCATTGATGTCTTTGCTCGGAAATTCACTGCTGTTGCCGCAAAACACACCGATGCCACCTTTGTGGTGGTCAATAAGAGCGGCGCGGGCGGTATCGTGGCTATCAAGTATATCCTTAACCAGAAGGCGGACGGGTATAAAATTGCAGCAGTCACCCGCTCCAATATCGGCAAGATTGTCTCCATCGGCGGCAAGATCGACACCAATGAGATTAACTGGATGGGGTTGATGGTGGTTGATCCGGAAGCGGTTATCACCAATAGAAAGGCGAAAGTCAATACCTGGGATCAGCTTGTTGCCGATGCAAAGGCCAAGAAGGGCAAACAGATCTGGGTAGGTCCGGCTGCGGGTGGTAATGATCACATCATGGCTATGAAGACCTGGAAGGCGGCGGGAATCGAGGCAAAATGGATCCCCTACGCAGGCGGAGGCAAGTCAATGGCTGCCCTGATGGGTGGTCACGGTATCGCTTATGTGGGTAATCCCCAGGATGTTATCGGTCGGCCTGACCTCAAGGTTGCCGCGATTGCCTCCCCCAAACGACTGGGAGGCGAGTTTGCCAATGTGCCTACCTTTGAAGAGCTTGGCGTAAAAGGACTCAACAATGAGATAATGTGGCGTGGTTTCATGAGCAAAAAGGGTATCCCGGCTGAGGCTGAGGCATTTTATCTGGATCTGTTAAACAAGGTCAACAACGACCCGGAGTGGAAGGCGTATATCGAGAAGGGCGGAGCCAGTCCGGTTATGATGGGCGCAGAGGAATTTGCCGCTGTTGTTGAAAAGGACAAGAAGGAATTTACCAGGGCTCTGAAGAGTCTTGGTGTGCTCAAGTAATTTAGAGGTACCCCATGCAATACTTCAGTCAGGGAACAGGACTCATCATCTGGGCGTTGCTCCTGCTTGCAGGCATCATTGGCACAGGGCTGGCATTTCGCTTCTCCTCCCGGCGTGAATGGACAGGACAGGCCATGGTGCCAACCGTTCTCATGGCTCTGGGTCTGCTCTTTTTCGCCATAACCTTTGATTTTCCCAGCGAGCAGGTCGGGCCGGCTCTGATCCCCAGGATCTGGATAGTCTGCCTGATCGCCATCTGCCTGGGATTGACCTACTTTACCGCCATTGGTAAGGCAGATAAGGATCCAAAGGCCGGTCGTATCGGTTTTGTCCTGCTGGGTATTGCGGTGATGGTCGCCTATTTCATTGCCATGCAGACTATCGGCTACTTTATCAGCTCATTTATCTTTCTTGCCCTGATAATGTACCTGTTGTCCTGGAGAAAACCGCTGACCCTTATCCTGGTACCGGCAGGATGGCTCCTCTTTTCCTATCTTGTCTTTTATAAATTACTCTATATCCAGCTGCCGCTCGGCTTTTGGGAAAATTACCTGTAGGCGTTGCTGAGGATATCTTATGGATTTTTTTGAATCTCTTACGCTCGGTTTTTCCGTCCTGCTGGGCTGGAAGCCAATTCTTATCATCATTATCGGGGTGATAGTCGGCATCCTGGCCGGAGCCATGCCCGGCCTGTCGCCCTCCACTGCCGTGGCACTGCTGGTACCTTTTTCTTACACCATGAGTCCGACCCTGGCTCTGATCCTGCTGACCTCAATCTATATCGCCTCCAATTATGGTGGTTCGATTACAGCGGTGTTAATCAATACACCTGGTACGCCATCGGCTGCGGTTACGGCCTTGGACGGGTATCCACTAACCAAGAAAGGACAGGCAGGCAAGGGACTGGGGACTGCCCTGGTTGCCTCCACTGTGGGCGGGGCCATCGGTGTTGCCATCCTGATCCTCTTTGCCGTTCCCCTGGCTAAGGTTGCCCTCAAATTCAGCCCGGCAGACTATTTCGCTCTTGCCCTGTTCGGTCTGGCCACTGTGGCCTCCATGGGACGCGGCAACACCCTCAAGGCTCTGGCAGCCATCCTCTTTGGCCTGATGATTAAAAACATCGGTATTGACCCTATTTCCGGGGTGTCACGTTTTACCTTTGGCAGCGATCAGTTGTATGACGGCTTTACCCTGATTCCGGCTCTGATCGGCCTCTTTGCGGTCAGTGTTGTCTTTGTCAAGATGGAATCCTGGACCGGTGCGCCAAGGGTCATGGAGAAGGTGGATAATAAGCTGCCCTCGCTTGCGGAGTTCATGAAGATCAAGATGACTATCCTTCGTTCCTCGGTCATCGGCACAGTCATCGGCATCTTCCCCGGAGCAGGTGCCACCATTGCCGCCTTTATCAGCTATGATATGGCAAAAAAGGCGAGCAAGACCCCGGAGGAATTCGGTAAGGGGTCTCTTGAAGGGGTTGCCGCTGCCGAAGGTGCCAACTCCAGTTCCGTGGGTGGAGCCTTGGTTCCGCTTTTGGCTCTGGGGATCCCCGGCAGTGCCACCGATGCAGTCCTGCTCGGTGCCTTTATGCTCCATGATCTGGTACCCGGCCCGCTCCTCTTCCAGGACAACCCGGATATTGTTTACGGTATCTTCTGTTCTCTGATCCTGGCTAACATCATCATGCTGCTCATCGGCCTGTACGGCAACCGTTTCTTTATCAAGGTCGTGTCCGTGCCAGAGGCGATCATGTACCCGCTTATCCTGGCCATTGCCGTGATCGGCAGTTTTGCAGTTAGTGGCTCCCTCTTTGACGTTGCCGCCTGTATCGGCTTTGGTGTTATCGGCTGGATTTTTAAACGGTACGGGTTTCCGGTGGCTCCCATTGTACTTGGGATTGTGCTGGGTAAAATGGTGGAAGAGAACTTTCGTCGGGCCGTTATGATGGATGGCTTTACGATTTTCTTCACTGATAAGCTGGCATTTATAGTGTTGTTGATCTCCTTTCTTTCCTTTGTCTGGCCGTTGTATAAGAGCTGGAAACATCATAAGGCGAAGCAGGGCTGAACTGGAACCGGTAACTTCTCAGGTCGGCTATTTCAATTTACGTGGCTGAAAACAGCTTGACTCCCATATAGAATCCATGACCGGCGGAGATGACAACTGCTGTCGTCTGTTGGTCGGAATGCAACGACTCTCCCTGAACGAATTATAGCCCTTTATGAAATGCGACTTGTCCTGTTGCGATTATCTGTTATATTCAACAAAAAAAGTGCTATTACTTATAAAGGGTGTTGAAACGACTCAACGAGACATGCGATAATTTTGGCAGATAATGATTAAAAATATTAAATTATTAAATTTCGGCAAGTTAGTCGATTTGTAAAAAAAAATGATTTTTTATTCAAAGAATATCAATGCATTACATGGTGCCGCAAATATGTTAGAAACACTTTTCAAAACCCTTTTATAAACTGAATTTATTCATTTTCTTCGTTTAGTGACTGGAGCTATGTGCGATAGGATCGATAAAAATCTTAGAGACGAATTGAAACGCATGGAGATGCTTTGCCTTGAAGGGGAGTTGTCGAGTTTATATTTTGTTGCAGACAAAGATGGTGTAGAACCCCACATACGCATTGCACTTGATCGAGCAGAACGGCATCACGTCGCAGCGGTATTCTTCCGCATTTTTCCCGCCGGTGACAATCGCTCTCCGATTCCCCAAATTTATATCTATCACGACACAGCACTTTCCATTAACGAAGCCAAATATGCCGAGATACACCGTCGCCTCTGGAATGCGGGAGTAGTCCCTCTGGTGTTTATCCTGACAGCGGGGCAAGTGAAGATTATTAACTGTCGACAGGAACCTGAAATTGATAAAGCTTCCAATAAAGCTATATTCACGCCATTCAAGTCACTTGAAATGATAGTTTCCGCTGATCGTGCGTTTGCTGCTCGTGAAATCTCGGCGGGTACCCTTTGGGAAAACACTACGTTCAAGAATGATTTCGCCCTTGAAAAAACCGCTTACTTCAAACTGCTTGCCCACCTCAAGTCGTTCAGGCAGGAACTGCTTGCGATGAAGATTTTGACAGAACCAACTGTAAACCGCATCTTAGTTTTGGCGATTCTGGTTAGATATCTGAATGATCGTCAGGACTCTGCAGGAAACCGGGTTTTCGAAAAGGGATTCTTGTGTCAATTTTCCCATACAAACAAGGATAACATTGAATCTCTCTTCCGGGAGAGGGGAAGTTGTATCAGACTGTTAAATTACTTGAGCGAGCATTTCAACGGCGGAATATTCGAGTTGACTGATAATGAAAAATCAGAGTTGTCTCAGGCTGATCTTTCACCTATCGCAGACTTCCTGAAAGGAGACCAGGAACCGACTGGCCAGAGACTTTTTTGGCCGCTTTATTCGTTCGAAGACCTACCTGTTGAGTTGATCAGCAATATTTACGAGGAGTTCTTGGCGAAAAAGGGTAAAAAAGACAGCAAAGGTGTTGTTTACACCCCGCCCATGTTGGTTGATTTTCTCTTAGATCAGTGCCTGCCTCTTGATGAAAAGTCGCTTTCTTGGAAAATTTTCGATCCTGCGTGTGGTTCCGGTATCTTCCTTGTAGGCGTTTTTAAGCGTCTAATCCAATGCTGGCGTATGGCCAATGACTGGAAACAACCAACTTATCGTGACTTGCAGGCTATTCTGAAAAGCAGTATTTTCGGTGTCGATAAGGCACCTGAGGCCGTTTTGATCACAGCATTCAGTCTCAGTGTTGCGCTTTGCGATGAATTGGAACCATTGATTATCTGGAATAAACTCAAATTCGACAATCTGCAGAATAGTAACCTTCAGGACAGGGATTTCTTTGAAATCGTTGAATCCGGTAAATTCGATAATTATTTTGATCTGGTTATTGACAATCCTCCGTTTGACAGCAAACTGACCACCAATGCCGCTAAACGGGTTGAGAAGGCTAATGCTAATGACCGTCCCAAACTCCCGGATACTCAGCTGGCTCTCCTTTTTCTTGAACAATCTTTCAAACTTGCCCGTAAAGATGCGGCAGTATGTTTGATCCAACCGGCAGGATCGTTGCTCTACAACGGGAAAGCACTACCTTTTCGTAGCTATTTGTTTGAGCGATTTGCCATTAACCAGGTCTTTGATTTTACCCCACTGGAAGGGGTGCTTTTCAAAGCAAAGGTTGCTACAGCGGCAATAATTGGCCGTAATATGCCCGCAACCAGAGATAAAATCTCACATATAATCTTCCGCAGAACTAAGGCACTCAAAGAAAAATTGCTGTTTGAGTTGGATCCCTATGATTTCCACTGGATATCTCGTGAATCCGTTAAGCAGAAACAGTACGTATGGAAAACCAATCTTCTCGGCGGCGGCAGGCTTCACCGCATGATGGATCGGCTGTTAATCGATGTCCCAACTTTGGGAGAGTATCTGGAGCAAAAAAAGGAAAATGATGGCTGGCAGTTTGGAGAAGGTTACAATGTCGGATGCGGAAGTTATTTAAACAAACTGCAAAGCACTGAGGAACTTGCAGAATTATCACCACAGAAACTTAAGCAGCAGTTCAACTTGAAAAGCACTCCAAAGCTTGCCCCCTGGATAACTGATAGAAAGAATATCCCTCCAAAGGCTTTGACAAAATATGGCATTAATAGGGACGTTGTAAAACCTTGTGAAAAAATTTTCTTTGAAGGACCACGCAGGATTACTCAACTCATTTTCTCCCCTCCCCATATTCTAATCAAAAAAACGGTGGAAGGATTAGCAATTCCTTCAGTATTTATAGATGAGGAAGTTGTTTTTACTAAGCAGATTGTCGGAGTTCATGCCCCGAAGAACGAACAGAATCGCTTGAAGGTTCTCAGTAACAGGTTGAACGAGTCAACAATCTATGGAGTTCTTGCAATTTTGATCAGTGGGAGAATCCTAGTCGGACGGGCGAATTCTTTAAACACAAGCGATATCATGGCACTACCATATCCTGGCGATAAGCAGAATATTGATCTGACTTTCTGGGAGCAAGCTCTTATAGATGATATTGCTAACTACCTCGTTGATTTTCGACGTAAAGGAGAAAAAGCCACAGTTCTAACCGAAACGGATGAATCAGACCTATATAGCTTCGGCAAAATGTACTGCAACATTCTCAATCCTGTTTATAAACAATTCCGACCTTTAGAACCAATTCCGATGGGTTCATTTATCTGCTACCCCTTCTGTTACGGCGATGCTCCCCAGATAGAATTACCTGATCAGAACAAGATTGTGCCATTCCTTGATGAATTGCTGCGTCGCCAACATGGTAGTCGCCTGTTCGTAAACCGCATCCTTCGTATGTACGAGCAGAATGTTATTTTTATGGTCAAGCCGAATCAAAAGCGGTATTGGCTTAGATCCATTGCTCTTCGCGATGCCGACGAAACTTTGGTTGATCTCTTGGGACAAGGATATTGAGCGTCGTGACAAAATACTCTGCCGGACGAATGCTTGGTGGTACCGGAACCTTACTCGGGCCGTCTCTCAATGCACAATTCGACATGGTGGTTGATTTTCTCAAAGTACACCTACCTCAATTTGCAAAATCTGTTTTGAATGCCGATATAGACAACGAAAATGGTCTTAATAGCCGACTTTCTCGCTTTATTTCAAACGCTGCTGCGCAGGAAATATTTTCTGCAGAACGTGAACGCATGGAGGATGAAACTAAAGGGAACAGCCCAGCAGTTGATATTGGAATTTATCTCAAGGTCGAGGATACTGGAACTGACCCACCTTTGATCACAGTTTTTGAGGGGAAACGGCTTACAACAACATTCCACAAAAAACGCCGTCGCGAATATGTTATAGGACACAAAAAAGGAGGGAAAGATATACAATTTAAAGTTTTTGGAAATATTGCCATAGGTTGGATTACAACTCCTATAATTGCAGGTGTAATTTCATTTTTCGCATTATTCTTTGTGAATAATGTGTTTCAGCAGCAAGTAGCAAATAACATTACTGAGAAAACGGCTATTTCTAACACTGTAGAATTTGAAGATAAACAGGAAATTGCGCCGAGAGTTAATGCATTTTTTATTGACTGAATAATTTAGAAGCTGTTGAAGTCAGATTATTTGTAAATTATAAAAAAATAGAATTGGAGTTTATTTTTTACTCAACATAAAAACGAAATATAAATGTATATTTTAAAACCTATTATTATGAACAACTTAATGAAAAAATCTGATGTTACAAGACAAGGTCGATCCAAAAATGCGTCAAATGTAGTTCACTGTCTGAACGATTTACAATTGATGCATACTTCGAAACTCGTTCATAGTTTTTTTGCAATGTCAATTGTT
>DAOVTM010000002.1 GCA_030633145.1 Desulfobulbaceae bacterium | reverse complement strand
TACCCGATGGTTCTTACCACTGGCCGCGTTATTGACCACTGGCATACCGGCACCATGACCATGAAGGTGCCTGAGCTGCGCCGGGCGTTCCCGAAGGCGTGTGTTGAGGTCAACACCGAGGATGCCAAGAAGGCTGGTATCCAGAACGGTGATGACGTGTTGCTGGAGACCAGACGTGACAAGATGGTCTTCCAGGCCAAGGTCTCTGATGTCTGTATGCCGGGTCTGGTTTTTGTTCCCTGGTATGACGCTAAACTGATGATCAACAAACTGACACTGAATGCTTTTGACAAGGGTTCCAAGCAACCTGAGTACAAGATCTGTGCAGTTAAAATCAAGAAGGCGTAACTAATGGCAATAATGGGTTTTCTGGTTCACACCCTGGACGATGCTGTCCAGGATGTGGAAGCCGGAATACAGGCAATGCCTGAAATGACAACCTACGGTGTCCACCAGGATCACTTTATCGTGACCGTGGTCGAAGCCCCATCCGATAAAATTGAAACAACAGTGGCCAAGATAACAGCACTTGAAGGTGTTTTAACCACCTACACCACCTATCTTACCATTGAAGATGAGATTGATGCGGACGGTAATCTTCAGACTGAATTCAGTGTTACTGATTACATGAAGAAGAAATCTAAATCTCATTGATATAATTAAACAGGCGCATTGTCGGCAACGGCAATTCGCCTGTTTTTTTGCGATAAAATTGGGTATATGCACAATATACCCCAGCGTAGCACCGCAATTTACGAAAATAATCGAGCAACATTTCAACCGGTGACCAATGTTTCATTACGAGCCATTACCCGAGATCCACTATGTTATTTAAAGAAAAATTCCTGCGCCCCCCCGGTGCCAGAAGTGAAAAAGAGTTTCTTTCACGTTGCCTGCAATGTGGGCAATGCGCCCAGGTATGTATCTTTGACTGCATTACCATGCGGCGGGGATTTAATTTTTTTATGGCTGGAACCCCGGAAATAAATCCCAAGAAAGCACCCTGCCATCTCTGCATGCGCTGCAGTGCCATCTGTCCATCGGATGCCCTGCACGATGTTCCCATTGAAGAGGTACGAATGGGCTTTGCCGTACTTGACCAAAAAAAATGTTACACCTGGACAGAATACCTGCTCTGCCGAAGCTGTTATGAACGGTGTCCCATCAAGTGGCGGGCCATGCGGCTGGAGCGAGGAGAGTATCCGATAATCACCGATGAGTGCGCTGGCTGCGGCCTGTGCGAGCATGTCTGCCCCGCCGATGCCATTGTCATTACTCCGACTAGGTTTCAGACCAGTTCTGGTACCAGGGAGGACGAGGCATGAAAAAACCTACTCTTACCTTTTATAGACGGTTGTTTCAGCTCTTTGTGGCTGTTATTTTTATTATTGTACCGATCCTCAACCGCTCCGACTACAGTGCGGTGTATGGCAACTTTCTCTCCTTGCATGCCTTTGGCATTCCCCTGGCTGATCCGCTGGCTGTCCTGCAGCTGACAGTAAAGAATTTCTATCTTACCCTGGACAACTTCATCGGTACTCTGCTGCCGCTGCTGCTGGCCTTTTTTCTGGGTACGGTTTTTTGTTCCTGGGTCTGTCCGTATGGTCTTTTTTCGGAATGGACACAGAATTTGAGCAAAAGAATACTACCAAAATCCTTTAAGGGATTGCCTGTAACCAGAAACGGTTTTCCTCTTAAACTGGTGGTGTTTGTTGTCGGCTTTATCCTCTTTTTTATCTTCTCCACCACCCCGATACTGAACCAGTTATCCACCGCTGCCTGGTATGCACGTTTCTTCCAATACCTCTTTGGTCAAGACATCATCTCCTGGTGCTTTCTCTTTTTGCTGGCTCTGCTGGCTGTGGAATTTTTCGCACAGAAACGGCTCTGGTGCAAGTATGTCTGCCCCCAGTCCATTCTTATTATCCTAACCAAGAATCTCAACAAAAAACGTCTCAAGATAGGTTTTGACGAAGAGAAGTGTATCTGTAAACCCGGCTATGAACGGTGCGAAATGGCCTGTCACCTCACTCTGAATCCCAAGCAGGTCAATATTCCCAGAGAGATGGAATGTTCCAACTGCGGTTCCTGCGTAGTGGCCTGTAACAGGATGGGCAATGCTCTGTCTTTTCAATTTCCCTATGGCGAACAATACCAGCTAGGGCAAAAGCTGAAAAAACTCCTGCCTGGCCGTGCTGTTCTGCTTAAAACAGGGATTGCATTGTTGGTGGTGGCCGGTCTGGGTACAGGCACCTATTTCAGTGTACAGAATATCATGTTAAGCGATTCCAGACCTGAGATTAAAAGTGCCTTGTTAGCAGACAAAAAGATCAGCTGGCACAACAGCAAGGCAGAATATTTTGAACTACTCGCCGACGGCACCCTGATCTGTGTGGGCGGCGACTGGCCCACTGAAGGCTTCAAGGGCTGGCAGTGGCAGCCGGTGGGGGATAACGGATCGTTCAAGATTATTCGCCATAGTACCAACCCGGAAGAGAGTGAATATACCATTGTCCGGGTAGATGGTAAACTGACCGGTTCATCCCATGTTACCCTTGAAAACAGCCACAACAAAGAGGGGGAAGTTAAAGAGGTAGAAGCGGGTACCAGCGAACAGCAGACTATTGGAATCTATGAAACCCTGCAAAACAACCACCTGGAACAGGCCACCAGCATGGATTCCAGGGTGATCCTTAACCGGTACGCAGACGAGGTCTATATCCTTGACCTGAAGGTCTTTGATCAGGGTGGTAAAAAGATCAAAAAGGTACTCAGTGAAGGAGACCTGATTACCACCGAAGGGATGCTGACCGCAGTGCATAAATGGATCAACAGTCCGGTCATCACCGCTTCAGAGGGTTCCCCCCCTGCCCTGCCCATTCATACCAGGATGGAACTGCGTTATCACGATGGACGAACAAAAAAAATCAGCTTTATAACCACAAAAAGTGTTGATCGCACATCCGAGGTATTTGAGGATCTTTGGTTTTAAAAAACTTTAATAAGGAATGAAAAACGTATGCCTTTCATCTACCGATTATTACATGTCTCCCTGCTCACCCTGCTCATTACAGTCTGTCTGCACCCCGCACAGGCAGAAGACAACACTGCCCGTTTCAAGACCGCAGGAGAAACCGTCACCGACTCCACAACCGGTCTGATGTGGGCAGCGCAGGATAACAGGGCTGATATTACCCTGGACAACGGCCTGCTCTACTGTGAGAACTTTTCCGCTGGCGGTTTCACAGACTGGCGACTTCCAACCCAGGATGAACTGGCAACCCTGTACGATGACTCCGTCACCAGCGGGGCTTATTCCATTGTCGCAAGCATCAAGATCAGTGGCGGCTGTCTCTGGGCCTCGGACAAAAAAGATGCCCGGGTGGCCAGTTTTGATTTCGATTACGGCCATCCAGACTGGGGACATCCCAACTCAACCATCAATGCGCGGGTGTTGCCGGTTCGTAACACAACACTCTATCAGAAGGGCTCATAAGTAAAACAAATATGCCGATGAAATGCACTTGACATACTTTCGCTTAAAGTTTATTTTTTAAAAAATAAACATAAGATAGGTGAAGAGAAATAAAAGTCATTTAACAAGCAAAGGTATCTTCTTTATAATTTATGGCTACATCCGGTTGGCTCACTGGTTCCTACGCTCCATAAAATATAACAAGGATACAAGCAACGTACCAAATTTTATTGTTATATGTATCAACATGAAATAGAATCATAATAAAAAATAAATATTATAGAGTGAGTTTTTTTATGCCTACAATTTCAATGTTCTACGGTTTAATTATCAGGATGTATTATGCACCAAAAGAACACCCACCACCTCATTTTCATGTCTATTATGCTGAATACAAGGCGACTGTTGATATACAATCATGTGAATTAATACAAGGAAATCTTCCAAAAAAACAGTTAAAATGGGCTTTGGCTTGGGCTGAGTTACATCAAGATGAACTGCTGGCTGATTGGAATTTAGTAATGAATAGCGAAGAGCCATTTAGAATACAACCTCTTTTATAAAGGTCTATATCATGTATCCATCTGTAATAAATGTTATCCCGAATAAAAATTTTGAACTATATTTAGAATTCGATAACGGTGAAAAAGGGGTTTTGGATATGAAACCATTTCTAAATATCGGCGTATTTAAAAAAATTAGCAAAATAGATGCTTTTAAAAAAGTACGAGTTTCCTTTGATACAGTTGAATGGGACTCAGGAGCAGATCTTGACCCAGAGTTTATATATACAAAATGTCATGAAAAAATCAATAGCATAACGAATCATTCAACCTGAACAAAAAGGTTCTGGGTCTTACCAAGCTCAGAAGTACGCTCTAAGTTTCAGGTAGTGCAAAGTATTGTGCTACTCTCTTTTGGTCAGGTTAATTCAGCCGATATCTTCTTCGACCCTTTACATGACTTTCACCTCCCATCATCACCATCAACCTTAAACCTTTCAGTGTCACATGAACCCATACCTTATCTTTATCCTGACCGTTATCCTGCTGGGCTACCTCCTCAACCAGATCATCTCCATCCTGGAACTGCGCTCACTGGATCCTGAGCTGCCAAACGAATTCGCCGATGTCTATGACGAGGAAAAATACAAAAAGTCCCAGCAATATACCCAGACCACCAACCGTTTTTCCCAGGTGCAGGACACCTTTATGACTACAATCACCCTTATCTTCATTCTCATGGGTGGTTTTAACTACATTGACCTGCTGGCCCGCGGGTATGGGTTGAATGCCATCTATACCGGTCTGATTTTTACTGCTATCCTCATGTTCGGTTCCTCCATCATCGGCCTCCCCTTTTCCATTTATTCCACCTTTGTCATTGAGGAACGGTTTGGCTTTAACAAGACTACCCCCAAGACCTTTGTCCTGGATCTGCTGAAGGCCACTGGACTGTCTGTCATCATCGGCGCACCTTTACTGGCCGCGATCCTCTGGTTCTTTCAGGCAGCGGGCAGCCTGGCCTGGCTCTACTGCTGGCTGGCGGTCACCGGCTTCACCCTTATCCTTCAGTTCCTGGCTCCGGTATTGATCATGCCGCTTTTTAACAAGTTCACTCCCCTGGAAGAAGGAGAACTCAATGATGCCATAACCGGGTATGCAAAGGAGCAGCACTTTGCCATAAAGGGCATTTACACCATGGACGGTTCCAAACGATCCACCCGGCTCAACGCCTTTTTCACCGGCTTTGGCCGCTTTCGCAGGATTGTCTTTTTCGACACTCTGGTCGAAAAGTTGAACAGCAGTGAGATCGTTGCGGTTCTGGCCCATGAGATGGGGCATTTCAAGCATAAACATATCTTCAAGATGATGGGAGCCTCTATCCTGCAGATGGGGATTATGTTTTACATCCTCTCCCTCTTCCTGGAGAGTGAGCAGCTAGCAGCAGCCTTTGGCATGGAACATGTCTCTGTCTATGCGGGACTGGTTTTTTTCGGTTTCCTCTACACCCCTATTTCGCTCCTGATCTCCATAGCCTTTAATGTCTATTCGCGCAAGAATGAGTATGAGGCGGATAACTGGGCAGTCACCACCACCCAAGGCAGGACACCGCTCATCAGTGGATTAAAAAAACTCTCTGTCCATAACCTGTCTAACCTGACCCCGCATCCTTTTAACGTGTTCATTAACTATTCCCATCCGCCTATCCTGCAACGTATCAAGGCTATTCGAGAACTCTAAAAAAATCGAGTATCCTTCTTATAAGGCCAAAAATAGTTGACACTTTCACTATGCCAATATTTCATGGTGCGCACAGCGCACCCTACCGAAATGTTATGAAAACAGAAGCAAATCATACTGCAATGACCTGTCCGCTTTGCGGCCAACCAGTGAACCAGGACGACCTTAACTGGTCGCAGGGACAACAGCAACCTGTCTGTACCCCATGCCGTTTAGAGGAGGAAAGCTGTGGCTGCACCGACGATGAATAACCTCTCTCGCCTGTGGCTTGACCAGCTCGGGCGTGAGTTTTACAACATCTGTTCCCAGCACAAAATCGATCTCTCCCCCCCGATTTTTGAGCTGTCAGAGGCAAAAAAACAGCTAGGCTGCTGGCTGCCAGAGGTGAAGACCATTCGGATAAGCCATGACCTCATCCTCAGCCATTCCTGGGATGTGGTGATCATGATTATTAAACATGAGATGGCTCATCAAATCTGCAGTGAACTCTTTTTTCTCCCTGCTGAGGGGCATGGCAAGATGTTTCAAAAGGCTTGTCTTATGCTGGGCCTGCCCTACCCCTACAACCTCTCAAGCGGAGATTTGCCCGAGGTCACTGCCGAGTTGAGCAAAGATCCACAGACTGAGGCAGGAAGAAAAATCATCACCCGGATAAGCAAACTCCTTGCCCTGGCCGGTTCCACCAACGAACATGAGGCCGCACTGGCCATGCAGCGAGCAACAGAACTGCTCCATCGCCACAACCTGGACATGGCCGCCTTGGAAGAACTCTCACCCTGCGTCCGGCTCATCATCAAGCCTGGAAAAAAACAGATTCCCAGCTACAGGCGTACCATCTGCGCTATCCTGCGGGATTACTTTTTTGTGAAGGTTGTCTATTCCTATCTCTACGATCCGGAAACCGATAACACCTATAAAACCATCGAACTGCTGGGACGGGCGGAAAACGTGCCGGTGGCGGAACACTGCTACTATTTTCTCGAACAGCAGCTGCCCCAGCTCTGGCAGAAGAACCGGCATAAGCATCAGGGTAACACCCGTACCGCCAAAAACAGCTATTATCTTGGTCTCCTGCATGGTTTTTCCGAGAAAATGGCACACCAGACAAGGCAAAATAAGGAAAATTCCAGAATCCGCAGAAATAACATTCAGAATGAAACCCCAGGCGAACTTGCAATTAGAGAGGACAGGGAGTTGCAGGACTTTGTCGGTTTTCACTTTCCCAGCCTGGTAACACTTTCTCGAGCAAAGGTGCGAATATACGATGACAGCTACAGCAAAGGTGTGGACACCGGAAGGAAGATGGTTCTTCATCGCACTGTGACTGAAAAAAATGGCTCTGCCCAGCGGCTGATCGAATAAATGCTGATCGAATAAATTTCCCACTCTCCTGCAACGGTTTTCATAGATTCTGAAAAACCTCTTGACTTCAAGCAGTTGTTTTATGATAATATAGGGTAGTGAACCCTTTAGCGGTTCAAAATATTGATCAACCCAGGATACAGGTAACCATGATTTTCTACTGTGAAGACTGCGGTCAAAGAAGCACCATACATCTCACTCCCTCCCTGGTGGAGAGCAACAGTTTTCCCTGTAACTTCTGCCAGTCAAGAAGTCATTTCAATTTTCTTACTCCAGAGAAAAAAACAGCCTGTACCTCCATGCCCATCTCATGGCAGCCTGAAATAATACAGTTTACAACCAGTAAGGGAAAAACGGCAGCACCGGTTCAGTTGACCTTTTCCCTGCCCGACGCTGAAAAATCTCAGTTGACCATCAAGCCCTTTAAGCAATATGAACACCTGGTCACCATTAACCAGACAGCCAGGGACAGTTTTACCATCAGCCTTAATGAACCGCTCAAGAAAGGAGAGTTACCAGCTGACTTTTCCGCACCATTCCTAATCTTCTGCGATGAAGCATTTGACTGCTGGGGTACTATCCCCCTGTCCGTTAAACAACCGGCAGTAGCACAGTCCGGCGGGTTGAAGGTAAAAGAGAGCATAATCAACCTTGGCACCATAAAGGCGGGAATTCAGCTCAACAAGCATATCTCTCTCAAAAATCGGGGATCCTCCCCACTGCGATTACAGATCAGCCCCCATGTTGACGACTATTCCCTTGCGGCCTGGTTTATCATCAACGGACCCTTGATGCAGTTGGTGGAACCGGGGCAATCTGCCAAGATTCCCTTCACCCTGTGGCCAGCCAGAGATGTCACCATCCCCTGGCATTACTCCCAGGCAATCAATATCACCAGCAGACAGGCCGGTAACCAGCGCTTACTCAGGGTTATCATTGATGTTGATATTGAACTGTAAAAGTCAAAAAAATCCTTCCAGGATCGCAACCATGAATGAAGAACAAGTCCTCAATGAATTTACGGAAACCGTCCCTGAGATTTACGGTGCCATCCTCCTCTCTGGAGAACGATTTTACATATCCGGCCACTTGGAGCAGATGGATCCAGCCGGTCTGCGCATGGGGATAGAACTCCTCATGAAAAATGTAAAACTGGCATCTGTTCATTTTAATGATATTGAACGTCATTCGGTAATCTTTGATCAGTCCATTATCCTCGCCATCCAGGTAGGTAAAGGCGACATCAACAAATGGTTGTTCATTCTTTACGATAAAACAATAAACCAGTCGCTGCTGGATCATTCATTGAAAATCTATATTGACAGCCTGAAAGAGGCAACAGAGGCATCCTGAACGTATCTTATTGCCAAGTATAAATTAACGACTGAAAGAACAAGACATTATGCCAACACTTACCGATCTTGAACAGTTATCCGAAGTTGACGGAGTTGCCCACTACATTCTTGTCCGCAGAGACAGCCATGTGATGCTCCACAACCTTGACGACCCTGCCACCTATGCCTCAACCATTGTTATGACCGGTGTCAATATGGAGAAAATACAGGCATTGAGCATTACCGGACGGTGTCAATTCTATCAGTTTATCCTTTCTTCAGGGCAGAATCTGTCCATTTTCCCCCTGGGCAACTATTTTCTGGGAATATTTCATACATCTGGTACAGAAAATCAAACCGTCATCGACAATGTCTCAGAGCTGCTGAACAAAATCATTACACAGGGAAAGAATCATTCAGGCATTCCTGCTTGATTGAATGCACAGATTAAGTGGAGGCTCTCCGTACTGTTGCTTAAGCCCCACCTTGGGAATACGTTTTGATCCAGCGCCAGACTGTCCTGGGGTGGATAAAAAAACGTACCTTCCAGTAGTTCATACCACCTATATACCCATAATAGACCTGAACCCACCACTGACCCGGCCACAGGGTCTCTCGTAGCAGTCTGAAGTATTCTACCGAGTCGCTTTCTCCATTTTTTTTTGCTGGCCAGCCCTGATAGGGTATTCCTGTCGCAGAAGGGGCTTTCCCGAGTTCAGACCATAAGCTGTTCATCACCGCCTCGGACCAGGGGGTCAGATAATGAAAACGGGACAGGACATTGACAAGGATCGGAGACTCCCTGTCCACCCGCTGCCAGTCAATGCTCCCAAGATACCGCTCGACCAGGGTGACCATATCCGCAACATGCATCAACCTGAACGGCTCGTAAGTTAACGGCGGTTGGAAGCCGTGCAGATAGACATACCAGAGGGTTTCCTCCAGGGAAAGGGTGCGCAGGACAGTGTCATTAACCGTGAATTCCAGGGCGCGATGGAATGATTTTTCCAAGGGCCAGAGAGGGGAACCCTGATCCGGGGGCAGGAGATTATGGTGCAGCTCTATGGTGATTGGCAGCCCGTCAACGGTTTTGACCATGGGCGGCAGGTGATAATAATCATCCGGGATGTCATGCCCTTCTTCGGTTTGCCAACCAAGATGCTGAAGAAGTTCCCTGGTTGCGGTCAGGTCGGATTTCCTGACCAGGAGATCAATATCACGCATAGGGCGGATCCCAGGATCACTGTACGCACAACTACAAAGGGCAATTCCCTTGACCAACAGGAGGTCAATACCCAGCTGGTCGCAGTGGTCAGCGATCCCGGAAACCACCCGGTTTCTGATGCTGTTGGATCGCCTGTTGCGCAGATAGAGGCTCTGCAGGGTTCGTTTATGGGCTGCCGGTATGTTTATCCTGTTGCCAGCTCCGGTAAGATGTTTAAAGAGCAGCGGGGCGACTCCTTGTTTTTCTGCGCTCTCTATCAGGTCATGCCAGGCACCACCATGTTCCTGGAAGTCGGCAACAGCATCTTCCAGCAGGGAATACATTTCCTCTGAACCGGTATCACAGGAACAGAGTGAGAGTATTCTTCTAACTGTAGAATGGCGAATGTCGAACACGGAATATTGAATTACTCAGTAATCTCTAATAGCTCTGCAAGGGCTACGTCCATACCTGCAAAGGAGCCATACACCACCCGGTACATCGGGGTGTTACGGGCAATTTCCGCAACCTGCTGAAAACCGTGTCCTGACAGATTTCTCGCATTGACCGCACATTCCATTAGCAGGGCAACCCCCCGAGCCGACGATACCTTTTCAATGACCAGTGATGCCCCAGCCTGGTAAGCGGGAAAGAGGAAAAGTTCTGGCGGGTCAGGAGTGGGAGTGTAATCGGGATTAAACAGTCTATGGGGCAGGACAGCACCATTTGAGCCTGCAATCCGGTCATGGCCTGAGGTGTCAAGGAGATCGTCTTGATCGGCTATTTCCTCAACAACCGGCAATGAGCCTGTTTTAATACAGAGAGGCCGGGTAAAATAACAGGCCGGCTGCGAATTATCCTCTGGAAGAAAGACCAGTTCATCGGTCAGATAGGAGCAGGAATATCCAATAAGCCAAGTTGTCAGACTGCTCTTACCAAAGCCGCTCTGCCCCGGCAGCATCACTACTTTGCCCTGGCAGATAACAGCACCGGCATGGATGGCAAGCCCCCCCTTTTTTGTATCGAGAAAATGAAAAATCACCCTGTCAAAAACAGTTGCCGCAAAGGCAACATCGAGCTGACCGGTGAACAGCTCCTCTCCATCACAGAGCAGGCAATACTGTTCAGAGTCACGAGTCTGGACAAAAACAAAAACCTTCTCATACTCTGCAGCAGTTGTACCGTGCAGGTCAGCAAATAACAATGCCAGAAAAGAGGCCGCTGCTTCATCCTGATACTGGAAGCAGATGTCGCCTCCTGCAAAGGTAACAATAAACTCAGACATCTGGCACCTGCTCCGCAAGGGTTACGATCTTTTTTTCAACCAGTTGAGCAATTATATCAACCACCCCGCTTTGAATTTGATCCCGATTTTCAGGATATGCCTCCTCCAGCAGTCCAATGATCTCGGCAATGTTCCTTGTGCCATCACACAGCTCCCAGATCAGGGCTCCTGTCTCGTTGAGATACACGGCAGTGGTCAAGGTCGGGTGATAAACGGTAATTTCATCATCAAACCGCTCAAGATAATAATCGGCTTCCAACACTGGTACCCTGTTCAGATTCATCTTGTTCTTTCAGCTTTCCTGTCCGACTACCCGTTTCATTGCCGAAGCAAGATCAGCCAGGGTAAACGGTTTTTTGACCAGCTCGGTTTTTCCCAGGACGCAGGCCTTTTTTACCTCCTTATTATCCGCAAAACCACTGACAATGAGGGTCTTCTGCTTAGGCTTGAAGCTGAGGATCTCCTCCAAGGTTTGGCGACCGTTCATACCAGGTTCCATTATCATGTCCAGCAGCACCAGATCCACTCTATGCTCGCGCAGATACTCCACAGCTTCCTCTCCACTGGATGCCGTTACCGGCGCACAGCCCAATGCCATGACCATCCGTCCTGTAATATCCCGCTGCATTTCGTCATCATCCACCACAAGTACGGTGTCTATCCCGGGCAGGCTTTGCGGGATGACAGCATCCGCCGCCCTGCTGGGTACAAAATCCTTAGCGCAGGCAGGCAAGAGGATACTGAAGTTAGTTCCGTCCGGGCTGCTGTCAACGGATATCCGCCCGTTATGCTCCTGAACCACGTTCCATACAACGGCCAGGCCAAGTCCTGTTCCACTGTACCCCATAGTTTTTTTACTGTAAAACGGCTCAAAAACATGTTGAAGATCTTCTTGGGAGATACCGGAACCAGTATCAGCAACTGTAATATGCACATAGTCACCCGGCACAAGGTCATCCTTGTCAGACGAACCAAGGGTTCGGTTTTCACTGCCTAAGGTTATCGTTCCCGTCCCCTTAATAGACTCAAAGCCATTGACCACCAGGTTCATCAGTACTTTCTGGATATGGACAGCTGAACAACGGCAGGGATAAAGATCATCGGTCAGCAGCAGGTCAACTTTGACCTCGGGATACCTTTCCGCAAGAGCCTTAAACTCACCCGTTGTCAAGTATCCGGTAATCAATTCATTCATAATTTCAGGTACTTTTACACAGGCTGCTCCCCTGGCAATGGTGAGGAGATCAGCCACCACCGCAGCAGCACGTTTACCTGAATTCTGAATCATCTCCAGGTAACTCCGCCACTTATTGTCCTCATCCATCTCCATCAACATCAGTTCCGGGTAATTGATGACCCCGGACAGGATATTATTGAGGTCATGGGCAACACCACCGGCCATCAGCCCCATCGACTCCATGGTCTCTGCCTTTTGCAGCCTTTCCTGCATACTTTCTCGCTGTTCAAGCTCTTTACGCTGCTGAGTAATGTCTCGTATCACCTGTACATAGCCGGTCAATTCATTATCATAATCACGCAGAGGCGAGTGAGTAACGCTCAGATAACAGTTATGTTTTTTGTCGTAAAATTCACAATACCTCTCTGCTTCCAGATCGCTGCCAACATCCTTTTCTCCTGCCATGTTGTTTGAGATGGAATTCAAGGGCAGAGGAAAGCGCGAACATTCATACTCAATCAGTTCGTCTGCACGCATTCCGACCACAGCCTCAATGGAACAACCCAGAAACGACAGCATCGCCCTATTCGCCCGCAGGACAGCGCATTCCAGGTTCATGGTTATGATCATATCCGGAACTGCGTCAAAGGTCAGCTCCCATTCCTTTTTCCCCTGACTGAGCAGAGCCTCTACCTTATGCCGAGTGGTTATTTCTCCGTGCAGTTCCTGAATCTGGCTGTTGAGTTTCCCTGCCATGGCATTCATGGCATCCCGCAGGACGTGAAATTCTGACAGGGTGGAACTAGTCCTGGGAATTCGGTAGGAGACATCCTGTGTTATCCGGTCGGTTTCAATGACCAGGGTCTCAATGGAACGTATCAGGTTCCTCGCACGCAGTAGGAAGAATAAAACCAACAGCACCATCAGGAGCGGGGTAACAAGACTGACTACGTTATTTCGCCCTCTGAGACGTTCCCGCTCCTGCCTGCCTGCCTCCTCAACAATGTCGAAAACCTGAGCAAAAGAATCCTGATTATCGTCAAGCTGCCTGGTCAGCTGATTCATCCCTGCTGCCAGGGTAACCAGTTCATGAAAACTTGACTCAAGGATTCTGCCATTTTCCAGCAGCTCTTCTACCAGGAGACCATCTTGGGCATCAAGGGAGTATGCCTCAAAAGTTTTTACCGCCTTGTATAAATCAGCGATATGGATTTCGAACTCCTCATGCACCATCAGGGGATCTTCCGAAGATGCCAGCCTGTAAAAATCATTGGCTATGTCTGCCAGCCGCTGCTGAATGGTAACGGTCTGTTTAATGATATCCGGCTCTGAAGCGGATACAGCATCATCTTTTTCCCTGGTCGTGATATACAGCCTCACCTGTTCCCGTTCCTGCTGATGGGTGAGAAAATTCTCCAGGGCCGTGACATGATGGCTGTGGATGTAGCGAACGCTTTCCAGCAGCTCCCCAATCAACACCCTGGTCTGATGTCGCAACTCCATGGTTATGAGAATTTCGTCATGTTGCTCCAGGAGAAAGCGACGCCGATCTTTCCATAGCGTCCCCTCATAACTATGGCAGCTCTGGCATTGCCCGGCCAGTTGCTCCAACTCTTGAAACAGTTCCGAGAAACTTTCTTCATTGCCAATTCTGACCCGTTCAGTGACAACCATCCGTAAAAATTGACTGTCAAGCTCCACAAATCGGGCATAGGAGTGTTCACTGTCGCCCAGAGCCTTATTGCCTGAATAGTTGACAAACCAGAGGATAACAATGGTTATCAGCAGGGCAAAGAGCCAATAGATATTCTTGCGGATACTGTAAGTCATGATCGTCGCTGCATAAAGTTTTGGTTAAGTCAGAGTAAGTCAGGGTAATTGTATCTGCTCCTGGGGATAGTCCGCCTTAAACCAGGCTCGCATTCCGTATTCCAAGGCATAAATATCACTATAACCAAAGCTGTGCAAATAACGCTGTAAAAAAACATCACGATTGCCAGTCTCGGAAATAGAAACCACCATACTTTTTTTCGGAATACGTCCTATCAGCTGTTCGTTGTCCAGCAGGTCATCAAGCTGAAAACTGAGATAGGGGCAGGAGGTTTTAATCCGATAACGATCAGCGGCTGTTTTCTCTTTTAACAGTGCCGAAGTTCGGAAGTCAAGAAAGGTGATCAGGGGGATACCCTCCTTGTCTGTACAGTTGACCGCATCAGCCTGCTCAATTTTAGAACGGAGTTTTTTAACAGAGATTGACGACCCGGTATAATCCTGCTGGGGGCTGATTGACTCTGTGGAGAACCCGGAGCTTTTCCAGTCCTTTAATCCTCCGTTATAAATCTTGATATTACTAAACCCCTTATTCTTAACAGCGACCGCTGTCTTGTAGGCAAATACTCACCTGTACCCCATGCAGTAGGTGATAATTAACTTGTCCTTATTCGTGCCAAGGCGATGATTGAATGCATCAAAACGGCTCAGAGGGATATTGATAGAACCAGGAATATAGGAATCCCGATAAATCATCTCATCCAGAGTGTTGACCAGGATGAAGTCGGTCAGTCCTTTTTCCCGCTCTTCCAGCAACTGTTTCATTTCACGGGTGGTGACCAGGTCAAAGCGTTCCAGAGCCAGAACCGTGAACGGGGTCAGGAGAAGCAGACAATAACAGACCACAAAAAAGAATATTTTTTCCATTGTTTTTTTCCTTACTTGAATGATGCGCATATTCCGCAGCGCACCCCTAAGTACAGACATCGTAAACGTATCTATAAAAGGCATCCTTATTTTCTTCTTGCACAACCATCAATAATATATCAACTTATAGCAGACTCGCAAAGCTCTTTTATTATTTTTCATACCATTCCCCTTGCAGACTATGTTTTCTACCAACAAAGATCTTATCCTGGCCTCTGCCTCGCCGCGACGGAAACGTTTTTTGACAGACCTCGGTCTTGACTTCCACTGCTGTCCTGCGGATATCGACGAGACACCGCAAACAGGTGAATCCCCTGCCGCATTTTCCCTGCGCATGTCTGGAGACAAGGCCAGAGCCATTGCCGAACAATACCCGGACAGCTACGTTATAGGCTCTGACACCGTGGTCACCATAGACAACCGCATCCTGGGAAAACCTGTTGATCCTGACCATGCTCTGTTCATGCTCAAGGCCTTACAGGGACACACCCACCAGGTTATTACTGGACTCTCTCTGGTCTGTTTACGAGACAACTGCTCCAGACACCTGTACAGGAGTACAGATGTCACCTTTTCCTCCTTTTCCGACGAAATTCTCCGTGCTTACATCAAAACTGGGGATCCCATGGACAAGGCGGGTGCCTACGGCATCCAGACCAGGGGATCCTTTCTGGTGCAAACAGTCAGCGGCTCATGTTCCAATGTCATTGGTCTGCCCGTCAATGACTGCGTTGCCCTGCTCCTTGAATATGGGGTAATTTGTGAGGTATGAGTTATTGACAACCACGGTATAATTTCGTAGTCTTATATCCATAGAAGAAGAGCTACAGTTCTGACAACAGACTGCATACAGGAAATCATACAAATTCATGAAACCGGATCAAGACCTCACCTCGACTGAATCCCCGGACAGCGAAGATGAGATGCAGGAAACAAGGGGGGAGGAAATAAAACGGTCTCTCCCGGTCATTATTGAACACTTTCTTGCCCAACAGCAGCTTGACAAGGTCAACAAACTCATCGTCCGACTTGTGGCAGGGCTGCACGGGGAAGATCCGAAAAAGAAAGAAAATGCGGCTGTCGGGTTAGCCTCAACCCTGTCCAGCCTGATAAAGTACGAGGAATGGACACTCACGGGTCGGCTGCTGCCCGCTATTGAGCAGGCGGTTACGATTGTGGGTGACCATGATGCCGTCATGACGCAGTTCATCGATGAACTGGCCAGACTGAGCCGCTATCATATCGGTGTGGAGGAGTATGGTGCTGCCCGTGATGCCCTGATGCTCTTTATGAAACCCTCTACCCTGGCATCATACAGCCAGAATTTGCGGGACAGGGTCATGCTGGTCACTGAGCAGCAGGCAACCATTCCGGTCATGGAACAACTGCTGGCCGAGTACCTCAGCAATGGTGCTGTCCAGAAAGAAAAAAAAACAGCAGGAAGCGGGGCGACTGCTGATCGCCTTTGGCCGGAAAGCTGCTGAATTCCTCATGGATCCCCTGAGTCTCGATGAACGCAAGGAAGAACGGATAGCGATCCTGAAACTGCTTGCTGAAATTGGTATGCCGGCTGAAGAGAGTCTGCGCGATCTCCTGCAACGCTCCATGCCCTGGTATGTGACCCGCAACATCATCATGCTGCTGGGGGCAAACGGTAACCCGGACTGCTTTGAGGATGTGACCCATTTCCTGACCCATGAAGACATCCGGGTAAAACAGGAAGTCTTGAAGGCGGCTGGTAAAATTGATGCCTCCAACAAAAAACCGTTTCTCTTACAGGCACTGAGTAGAGTCCCCAAGCAGCTCACCGGCCAGGTGGTGACCCTGCTGGGCGACATCCCAGATTCCAGTATTGTAGTTCCCCTGATAGACCTGCTTGAAGAGGCGGCAAGGGTCAAGACTCAAACCAGTGATGCCTTACAGGTGACCACCTGTAAGGCCCTGGGCAAGATAGGGTCAGTCAAGGCTCTGCCGACCCTGAAAAAAATCATTGCAATCAACCGCAATGGTGCCGAGCAGAAAAAAGACCCCCATGCCGTGGAAATTGTCCAGGCCGCTACCTCCGCTATCAAGCTGATCGGGAGCGGAGGTGATCAGAAGATCCAGCAGACACGGATCATGCGGGCCATGGGGGTTCCGGTGACAGACGAGGTGGCAGCTACGGAGGCGGCAATCTTCCGACTGGCCGTGGCCGGAGACCGCGAAGAGGCCACCAGCCAGCTCTTTCAACTGATTATTCGCTGCATAGAAGAAAAAGATTTTCAGAATGCCTCCCGGCTGCGCAACCGCTTTAACGAGATCAACCCCATGGCCTTTAAGGAGATCATCCAAACTGCGGAGATCATCGAACAGGCTGAGCATGGTATCCAGGCCAAGAGTTACCTGGATGTGTGGTCAAACCTGCTGGATGAACTGTCGGCGGAAGAGTTCACAGCCATTTACCATGAGATGGAAGAGCGTACCCTGCAGGCGGAAGAGCTACTGGTAAATCAGGGAGATATAAACGATGAACTCTACTTTATCAACCACGGCAGCATTAAGGTCTTTTATAAAGATGAGTATCATAAGCGGTTTATCAAGAGCCTGACCGGAGGAGAACTGGCAGGGGAAAATTTCTTTGATGCCTCCTACTGGACCGTCAGTCTCAGTGCCCTGACCCCCAGCAGAATCTCTATCCTCAAACGATCTAGTTTTATCCGCTGGCAGGATGCCTTTCCCGGACTGGTAGAAAAACTAGAGGTTTTTTATCAGCGTTCCAACAATATTCAGGATCTCCTCAACCAGAAGGGACTCAATCGCAGGGTCTATACCCGGTACCGGGTTTCCCGTCAGGTAAAAATAGAGATGACCACTGCAACCGGAAAATCCATGGGCAGGGGGTTTTCAGGTAAACTGGCAAACCTCTCCCAGGGTGGTCTTGCTCTGGTTTTCCGGATCGCAAGACAGGAAAACGCCAGGGTTCTGCTGGGCAGATCCATGAAGATCATTATCCCCATTGCCGGCAGGAACCCGGAACTGCCTGTACACGGCAGGGTCTTGTCTATCCACCCGGTTGAAGAAGGCTCAAACGAGCAGATGATCCATTTTGTCTTTGACCAGCCCCTGGATCAGGACGAGCTGCAGTCTGTGCTGGGGTAAAATCTGCTTATGCCAACACAGCATGGTGCGCACAGCACACCCTACCTGTACCTGTAAGGTGCGAGTATATGTAGGGTGTGCTGTTGTGCGCACCAGCACAATTTCAAATATATAGAACAGGTTCCCAGACCAGCCGTACCTTGACTTTAAAGATGTCGCTATGCCTGGGGGTCAGCTTGAGGGTGTCCAACGGATAATTCTTCTGGTCAAACTGTTGGGTCAGCCTGCTGACCTTCTCCTGCAACTCCAGAGCCAGGGCATCGAGTTCCTCTTCTATTAATGTTGCTGTCTCTTCGGCTCGGCTCACATCACCCCGCTCCTTTAAAATTCTCCCGGCACCCCGTGCGCTGCGAATTGTACGGTTTGCGGTGGAAACAGACAGCTTTTTTTTGCTGAACAAGGCACCGAAAATTGCCATGCCCACGGACAGAGCCGTATCAATGCTCTTAGCCTTGACATCACCCTTTTCCTTGTCAATCTTCACATACGCCTTTTCCAGCCTGATTTGTAGCTGACGCTGTTTCTTTTCATAGCGGTCATTGAGCTTTTGTACATCTCCCTCTTTTTTGTCACGAAGCAAGTCGGCAAGCCGTTTATTAAACCCGGCCTCGCTTTCATCCGGTTTGGCGACCAGTTTAAGGGAGGCAACACGGCGCAGGGGGATGGCCTGGCTATGGTAGAGAAAATCATCAAACTCCTTTTCCAGACTACGCAAAGACCTGAGCGAAGTCAACAGGGGAGAGACAGAACCGTAGCGTACTTTTACTCCCCTCATGGTAGCACTGTCCCGACAATCTGCCGTCTCAAAGGAATCTGCATCTGCTTCTGCCCTGGTCCAGTCAAATGAACGCTGATCTCCATCCGCAGACAGACGAAGACAGATTTCCCTGCTAATGTCAATCCCCAGGGTTTGTTTTACAAAACGCACAGATGCCTCTGCCACCAGCCAGGGGGCATAATCCAGGGTTTCCATTGGAATCGGCGCGGGCAGAAAACACTGCTCAATGCCAGGAGCCATCATGGGTGGGACAGTACTGAAGTTTTCTCCTCTGCCATCTCCCATACTCTCATGCCTGTCAACAGAAGCAGCACCCTCACTCTGTCGAACAGCTCCCTGTTCACCATCGCCTTTAATCATCCTGCGAATTTCACGCAACGATACCGGCCCCTTGAGATAGGACATGGCCCAACGGGTCTCAAAGAGAATTGGTTCGTCCAGATGTGCCGAGTAGAGGAGAAAGGTGCGTCCCCGCATATTAGAGAGCATATCGCGGATCTGCTGTTCGCTGAAGCGTTCTGAACTACCGGCAATACCGGCCATGACCCGATCCTGATCCTGCCTGGTCTGTAAACGACCGACAAACCAGGAACCGATATTGGAGAGTCCCTTATAATCAAGATCCACCGGGTTCTGGGTGGACAAGACCACCCCGACCCCATAAGCCCGAGCCTGTTTGAGCAAGAGCAGCATCGGTTTTTTCGAGGGTGGGTTGGCAGTGGGCGGGAAATAACCGAAGATTTCATCCATATAGAGCATACAGCGCAGGCCGCTGCTCCCCTCCTGGCGACGCATCCAGGAGATAAACCTGCCCAGCAGCATGGTGACAAAAAACATCCGCTCATCGTCGCTGAGATGGGCAATGGAGAAAATAGACACCTGGGGTTTTCCTTCAGCCGAGTAGAGAAAATCTTCTATCCGTAACGGCTTGCCCACAGTCCAGCCGCTGAATGCCGGACTGGCCAGGATATTGTTGAGCTGCATGGCAAGATCCATCCTCTTTTTTTGAGGAAAGAAGGTATCTGTAGCCAGGGAGCCGATCTTGGCAAAGGGCGGCTTTACCACTGCTCCGATCAGGGATTCCAGACTGACATCCTGCTCTCTACGCCAGTAATAGAGGACAATTGAGGAGAGCATGATATGTTCCCTGCTTTTCAAGGGGTCGGCATCGATGCCCAGCAGGGCCAGGATGGAACCAACTGCTGAGTTGACCAGACTGGCCGCAGTCTCGTTATCCTCCAGCAGTTCTGCTGACGGAGCCTCCATGGAGTCCAGCACAGAAACAGGCCGCCCGGAGCTGCTGCCGGGGGTATAGACCACAAATTCTGTGTTGCGCCGCATACGGGCGATACGCTCCCCGTCCTGATCCCAAGAGGCGAGCCCTTTTTTCCAGGTCTCTGCGGTCTTCTCCGCCATCTGTTCACGGCTGATCCCCATCTGCTCTGCCTGGGCCTCGTCAACCCAGGGAGCAAAGTCATCCGGGGCAAGCTCAGGAAAGGAGAGCAGCAGATTGCTCATATCCCCCTTGGGATCTATGATAATGGAGGGCAGCTTATCCATGGCCGCCTCTTCAATCAGGTCAATGCCCAGGCCGGTCTTGCCGCTTCCGGTCATGCCGATAATGGCTGCATGGGTGGTGAGATGCTTATTCTTGTAGAGCAGGGGATTGGGGGTTGTCTCTCTGGTTTTCGGGTCAAGCTGTTTTCCCAGGTAAAAGAGGTCCATTTTTTCATATACATCTGCTCCAGCCATGGAATTTCTCCTGTGTTGATTTTGTAACTGCAAATTGTATTGAATAAAGAAGCGGTTTCTGCTTGAATGCTTGAAGAATAGGCATCCTCATCCTGCACTTCTACTTCCATGATATTTTACTGTAGGGTGCGCTGTGCGCACCAGTAAGCGAAAGGCAACCATGCACCAGACAGACCCGATTAAAGACTTTTATACCAGACAACTACCAGATGCTGAACTGAAAAACAAGATACTTACCAGCCCCTGTCCATTTTGTGCAGGCAACAGTGTGGGAAGCAAAAAAGGCAAACCCGGCACTCTGGTGGTTTTTCTCAATCCTGAAAGCTATTTTTACGGTTATTTCCGCTGCCTTAACCGCTGCTGTCCCGGAGGATTCCCCATCCACTATGCCCGGCTGGCACTGATCAAGCTGAGCCTGGCTCCCGGCTATGATCCTGACCGGGATTATGACGTTACTCAGGTCGAGTATCCTGTAAAGAACCTCAATCATGAGGTTACTGACTTTACGGACAAAATATCCGATCAACAGCTCACACGGTTTGCGGCCATGAACATCTCCAGGGGAGTCCTGACAGAGATGCAGATCGGTTATAATGGTCGTTATCTTGTCTATCCCTACTTCCAGGAGGATGGAAACTGCTATGCAGCCCGCTGTGTCCATCCGGATCGGCCCGACGATACCTTCTGGCACGGAAATGAGTCCTTTGTTGGCAAACAGTTCAATATTTACAACTGCCAAGAATTGTCAAGCTGTGAAAACGGCACCATCATCATTACAGAAGGGGAAGACAATCTCCTGACCCTGAAACAGCTTGGCCTGCCAGCCATTGCCATGCCTGTTGCCGCCGACTTTGTCCACCTGAGCAGGGAACGGCTGGCCTGGATCAGGACGATATTTCTCTGTGTCAATAACAACCCGGAATCGGCAACCTCGGCCCGTGAGCTTGCCACCCGGCTCGGCTTTAAGATCAGGATGATGCGCTGGGAAGATTCCATGCCTCGGAACTATAACCTGGCTCAGCTATCAGCGGAACAGGGTACGGGAGGGGACGGGGTCAAAAAATTCCAAAAGGCTGTATTTTCTCTGATCCGCACGTCAAAATCATTTTCCCCATTCAGCTCTCCTGAACGTGAGTTCCTTCACTTTAACGAGCAGTTGGGACTTGAGTCCAGTGCCACCTACTCCACTATGACCTCTGGTTTTGCCAAACTGGATCAAGCCATGGGCGGAATGCACGGCATCAACATCATGGGCGGCCTGCCCAAGGCGGGTAAGTCCTGTTTTTTTATCCAGACTGCCACGGAAATGGCCCGGCGCAAGGTGCCGGTCATCTACTATGACTTTGAAAATGGCCGCCAGAAGATTTACCTCCGTACCCTGAGCCGTTTAAGCAGGCTGAGCACGGAACAGATCAAGGGTAACCGGCTGGATGATGGAGAAAAAAAGAGGCTGAAAGAGGCCAGAGAGGTCTTGGAAAAAATGCTGCCCTGGTTCCGGGTGGTCACTGACCGCAAGCTGACCCCCACACTGATGCGCAGTCATATTGACTTCCTCCGCCATGAGACCAGATCCACCTATACCATGGTGATTATTGACAGTCTCCATAAGCTGCCCTTTAAGGATTTTTCCGAACGAAGAACCGGCATTGATGCCTGGCTGCGCCATCTTGAGGCTATCCGCGATGAACTCAATGTCTCCTTTCTGGTTATCTCGGAACTGACCAGGGGGGAAGACGGCCAGTACGATAAACAACCCCAGTTGGGTGCCTTCAAGGGTTCTGGTGATATTGAGTATTCAGCGGACAACGCCATGGTTCTGCTGCCGAAATGGGATCCCTTTGCAGATGGTTCCGCCGCAGATCGAATCAACGAGTTATGGCTGGTGGCCAGCCGGGAACACGCTCCCGGCCTGGTGGGTTCCTACCAGCTGGATTACCCCTTTTGGGGATTCAGGGAAATTGATGCGTGACGATTGTTATAAAAAAAGTTGAGCTTATGCTCCATTTCCGATAGAATAGAGATAACAAACCAGAGCGGCAGTAAACATACCTGTAAACCTCAACAAATATAATACTATGAAAGCAGCCGTCATCCATGGAAAAAATGATATCCGCGTTGAAGAGTATCCCACACCTGAGGCAGGGCCAGGTGAAATTATTATCAAAACCAAGGCCGCAAGCATCTGTGCCACCGGCATAAAGGCTCTTCTTGACTATCCAGATCCAGAGCAGCTGCCCATGGTTCTCGGTCATGAGGTCGTTGGGGAAATCAGTGATACAGGTTTTGGAGTCACAGGCTATATGCTCGATGACAGGGTTGCGGTTTATCCTATCGCTCCCTGCGGAAAATGCAGCTACTGTAAACGGGGTTACCATAATCTTTGTCAGGACAAGGTCGGTCTCGGCCATGGTCTGGACGGGGGCTTTGCCGAGTATGTACGGTTGCCCAGCGAGATCGTCAACATCGGCGGGGTGGTCAAACTGCCGGAGGAAATCAGCTTTGAAGACGCGGTTCTTGCGGAGCCGATCTCCTGCTCCCTGGCTGCGGCACGGGTCAACAGGGTCGAACAGGGTAAAACAGTACTGATCATCGGTGCCGGGTCCACAGGCTTGATCCACACTAAAATCGCCAAATGGTCTGGCTGCCAGGTGATCATCTCAGACCTAATGAAAAACCGACTGGCAGTTGCTTCCCAGATGGGAGCGGATCATTTAATCAACCCTGACAAGAGCAACCTGCGTGACGAGGTTATGCGAATAACTGAAGGGCGCGGTGCCGATGTGGTCATCATTACCCTGGGAATCCCCCAGATCATTGAAGACAACCTGAAGCTTACCGCTCGGGGCGGGGTCTGTAATATCTTCCGCTGCCCCCCGGAGAGCGAAATTAAAATTGATCCCCGCTGGCTCCATTACCAGGAGATAACCCTGACCGGTACCTTTGCATCCACCCTCAATGATTTTAAAAACTGTTTGCAGCTTATCCGGGAAGAGGCAATTATCGTCTCCGACCTGATCACGCACCGTTTTTCCCTGGATGAATTCTCCGATGCCGTTGACAAGGCCAAGAGCAGGGAAATGATACGCGGGGTATTTACCTTTGGTGAGATGGTTACTGTTTCGTTTTAACGCAACAGTCTCCGGTTAATACCTGCGGGTTGAGTTTTTATATCCACTTCTTCCTTGATTTATATGGCGTTCCTGCTATATATAAAAATCAAATAAAAAAGCTCTTGAATTCAACCGCTTACAACCACAATGTGCCACCGGCTGTATCGCCAATTCCGATGGTTCAGCCATTTACATATAAAAATTAAACGTTTGTTTATAGATGCAGGTTTACAGAACAGGATCATCCTGTTCTCAACAAGAATCGGTAAAGGAGGAAGTACATGAGGAAGCAAATGCTCAAATTTCTGCCACTCTGTCTGATGGCGGCCCTACTCAGTTATGGCTGTGTCCAGACAGGCGGTACGGAGGATGCTGCCAAGGCTCCGGCAAAAAAGGCGGAACAGGCACAAAAAGAAAACGTCTATAAAGGCAAGGTCACTGGCAAGTCCAATAAGGCCAAGTCCATCTCCATCGTTGTTGGCAAGGGCGACAAGGCCAAAACCATGATGGTCAAGTTTGACGACAAAACCACAGGTGTTGACCATGCTGCCGTAGGCCACGCATCCATTATTGCTTATGAAATGCGTGACGGTCAGCCCTGGGCAACCGTGATCAAGCCAAAATTGGCTAAACTGCCCAAGGGAACCACGGAGATCAAGACAGCTGAAATGGCTGAAGTGATAGCCGGTGATACCAAGATCATGCTCATAGATGCCCGTCCGGCTGGTCGCTATAAGGGTGCCCACATGCCCGGTGCAGTGAGCATTCCTGTAGGTGTTGCCAAGAAAAATCTTCCGGAACTGCTGCCCAAAGAAAAGGATACCCTGATCGTTACCTACTGTGGAGGGCCCACATGAGGTATGTCAACTACAGTCGCCGGTCTGGCGGCTAAAAAAGGTTATACCAACGTCCGTGTTTTCCTTGATGGACAACCTGCGTGGATTAAAGATGGCAACCTGGTGTATGCTTCCAAGGGTTTTGTTGCTAAGGGTAACATAGTCCTCATCGACTTGCGTGCCTCTAAAAAGGCAGCTGAGGGACGCATTGCTCGTGCCGTCTCCATCCCTTATGACGCTCTGGAAGACCGCATGGAAGACATCCCGGTCAAGGCTCCCATTGTTGTCTATAGTGATTCCGCAGAAGAGATGGCAGATGCCTATGAAGACCTGCGTGATGAAGGATACAAAAAGGTTGCACTGGTTTCAGGTGGTTTCGCTGGTTGGACAAAGGGAGGCGGAGAAACCGTTACAGGACCGGTGGACACCGAGGTCAATTGGGTTCGTAAACTTGCCAAGGGTGAGGTTGCCCAGGATGATTTTATCAAGGTTATCAAAGGTGAAGTCACCGATACCATTATCCTTGATGTACGCACCGCAGATGAAGCTGCTTCCGGCGGTTTCCCGGGTGCTGTAGCTATACCACTGGATGAGATTGGTTCTCGTCATGGTGAAATACCAAAAGACAAGAAAATCTTTGTCCACTGCACCACAGGTGCCAGAGCTGAGATGGCCAGCAAGGAACTCAAGAGCAAGGGCTTTAAGGATGTCTTTTATCTGGTAGCAAACTGTGAATGTGAAGGCGATAAGTGGAAGTTTGAAGACTGATGCGAGAGTGATACGTCTTTAGATTGCACAGACAGTGTGTGTGAGGCCGACATCCTTCCGGGTGTCGGCCTTTTTTGTGGTCATGGCTGTGACCATTGTCTTTGGTTTGGGATTTGCCTCGGTGCTTTATGCTACTTTTTTTGGGATAAGTGGATTGCGCAGGCGCAGATTCCCCGTGCCTGCCCTTTCTATCCTCGTTGCACCGCTCCGGCGGTGTAACCCATACATGATATGAACCTGCGAACAAAACTCTTCCTCATCCTCTCAACCGTGGTCATGGCAACCGCCCTGTCGGCCTCCATGGTTGTCTATCATATTGCAGGCAGCAGGCTTGAACAGAACACCGAGAGACGTATGCGCCAGGGCACTCTGCTGGTGTCTGAGCTGCTTCAGCGCCGGTTTGACACTGAGCTGCGCAAGTTTAAACACTGGGCGGCCATGCCTCTGGTCAGGAAAACCGCTCTCGACTATAAAAACCCTGAACTGGTCGCCGCCTTTGACAACTACTTTTCCGCAGTTGTCGAGCAGGAGTCCTATACCTCCATCTATCTGATCAACCATGATTTTGATTGTGTGGCCAGTGACGACCCCAGACGCATCTTCTTCCCCCTT
>DAOVTM010000122.1 GCA_030633145.1 Desulfobulbaceae bacterium | reverse complement strand
TAACACCACACATCATGTTATCTCTCTCCATTGCCAACAACTTCTTTCTGCGCAACTACTGGTTCAACTTTAATTAGTAAAAGTGGCTCAGTTTTCTTTAGCGTTCAAGGTTATGTTGAACAACATCTTTTTTGTCCAATCCAGACGGTTCTCAAATTGACAAACAGCATAACCAACAACTCACGTTTTTTTTAATACTAATGACACATTGTCTCCGTTGGTTTGATACGTTGCTATCTGCTTGACACCATCACTAACCTCAGTTGAAAGTGATACGCCTGAAGACTTTAAATATTCTTCAAATTCCACCACCAATATCCGTGAACCCTGATAAGTAAAAAATTCAGCACTGTTAATATGCAGTTTATTAAAAAAGACATTTCTTAACCTGAAACAATCCGTTAAATGAGCATCATGAATCCCGTATCCAGAAAAATTATATTGTTCAGTTCATTGCTTCTATGTTTTTTGAACCAGGCTACATTGGTTATCACCTGACTTTCGGTGTTGACAACACCATCACCTTCTTTGAATATATCGCTATCAATAAGTAAGGATACAGGTGTCAGGGAGCCGTTTGTGCAATTACATAATGAAAAAGGAAACATTGCCGATGGGCTGGTTGTTGCTCTATCTTCTGTTTAGTGCTGTCTATATCGACGTTGACGGTACAAGTGTTTTTGCTTCACGGATGTTGAAACTTGGCTCTCGTGAGCATGATCCAGGATATATGGAAAGACTTGTTGATACATTAATCGCCAGCGATTTCGTTGGAATGCGGATGGCAAGCCTGAGTGGGCTGTACTATCTCAACCGAAATACAGCGTTGCCAGTGGAATGCTCTTATGCGCTGGCATAACACATAAATGGGTAGGAAGCGCACAGCAAGGAATCGTCAAAACTACCACAAACCAGTGTGACAATTGCTGAGATATATAATTTCTTAATATATTGAACACATGGATGCTTCAGCACCAGAGGGGCAACTACCAAAATACAAAAATGTACAAGCCTTCATCAGGCTGCCTACTGAAGGAGAATGACCATTTGCTGCTCGCGAAGGGCTTGCTGTACTTGAGAGAGATCCCGATCTTTTTGATCGACCGCATCCTTACGGTGATAATTTAGGGAAATAGGAGTGGCATCGAAATAATTCTAAACCCGATGCAGGTAAGCGCAAGTCCGCACATAGAGGCTAATGCAATTGGTCTGAGAGACATGCTGGGCAATGTGGAAGTATTGACTATCAACCTGTTCGGTCTGGAGTACCAGCATGGACGCTTTGGACAGCTTGCTATATGTGGGAATAACTACAGTGATCCCTCTGATTATTTTTCAGTATCTTACCGTACCGAATATACTTTTCACGACTCATCGGGAAAAATTCGTCACCCTTCAAAGGATGGTTTATGGAAAACAAGTAAAATAAAAAAACCCTGTACAAGATTGCACAGGGCTTTCATTACTTATCTCTTTAACCGAATTGATTCACAAAATAGTCTTCAAAGCAGTATCAGCAAAGGCTATTATCCTGGTAGGAAAGGCTCCCATCATAACAATAAGCAGAACCAGGACAACACTAGCAAAGCGGGTTACACCGTTGATGGTAACATCCGGTCTATCTTCGGGATCGGCTGTATATGCTGCCTTGACAAGCCGCAGGTAGTAGTAAATTGCGATTCCGGCATTAATGGCTGCCAGGATAACAAGATACAAATGTCCAGCCTTCAAGGCTCCTGCCAGGAGGAGGAACTCTCCCATAAATCCTATCATGGGTGGGATTCCAGCAAGGGCAAAGAGACCAACGGCCAGGAGAAAGGCCATCATGGGTTGTCGTTTATGGAGTCCGTTCAGGTCGGAGATGCTAATATTCTCACCATGATCGGAGACACTGCATATTGCTATATAACAGGCTATGTTCATGAACACATAACCAGCAATATAGTACATAACCGTTGCATAGCCACTTGCATCAAGGGTCAAAAGTCCCAGTAGAATAAAACCGGCATGGGCAATACCTGAGTAGCCGAGCATCCTCTTTACATCGGTCTGTACCAAGGCGATCAGGTTGCCGTAAAACATGGAACAGAGGGACAGGGCTATCAAAAAATTGACAAAAATTTGATTGTCAACCGGTACCATGGCAACAAAGCGGATCATCAAGGCGACTGCGCCCAGCTTTGGAACAGTTGCGACAAAGGCAGTGGTCTCATTGGCAGCACCTTCATATACATCAGGTACCCAGAAGTGCATGGGAAAGACGGCAAGCTTATAAAAGAAGCCTGAGAGAACCATCACTATGGCAAACAAAGCAGCAGGCTGTGACGATACCTGTTCCATCCCGACTACAATTTCCTTTAAATAGGTGGTTCCGGTCAGGCCGAAGATATAACTCATACCAAAGAGCATAAATCCAGTTGCAAGTACCCCAAAGAGGATATACTTGATACCGGCTTCCATCTGCTCTCGAACCCCGGTGGTGTTGTCCCGCATGGGTACCATCAGGTAGAGGGCAAAGGAGGAAAGTTCCAGGGAGATGAACAGGGTGATTAATTCAACGGAACTAACCAGACACATCAGGCCAAGACAGCTCACAAACATGAACATATAGTATTCAGGCTGGTCTTCCTCATCTATCCCCTTCAAGCCCTGTCCTGCAATGAGCGCAAAGACCATGCCCATGGCGATCATCAGTTTAAAAAACTGTGAATAAAGATCAACCTGATAGGCACCAGCAAAAATGGTGACATCCTGATTAAAACTTATTATGGCACCAAGCAGAGCAACCACGCCCATGAAGACAGCAGCATTGTTGAACTGCTTCTTGTCGAACGATTTACTGAGGCTCATGACAAAAAATGCCAAGGCACCGGTTAATAATGCTAATTCGGGTAGAATAGCCATGGGTTATTCCCTTCTTGTTATTCGTTAAGGATTGTACAACAATTTAAAACGGTTTTAAACAATGTTCAAAGTCGTCGAGCTACTGAAGCATAACCTGAGCCACGTTCTGGGCCTGTTGCCAGGTTTCAAGATTCTCAAGCAGGTTGGCTACAGAGACATGAATCAAGTCAATAAAGGGCTGTGGGCCAAGTCCTATCCAGAAAACAAAGAGAGCGAACGGTGATAGAACTGCAATCTCGCGGAAACTAAGATCCTTAAGGTGAGACTGATCCGGGTTGTTCTCTGTTCCATAGAGCAATTTCTGCAGCATACGCAACATATAGGCGGCTGCAAGCACTGCACCGGGAATAGCGGCCAAGGCTAGAAAAGTACTATGCTCAAAGGTACCTGCCAGGATCATGAATTCACCGATAAACGAGTTGGTACCGGGAAAACCGAATGATGACAGACAAAACAGACCGAGAAAAGTTGCGTACCAGGGCATAAATTTTCCACACCCCTGGGCAACGCTCAACTCTCGACTGTGTGTGCGTTCATAGATCATTCCCACACAGAGGAACAAGGCACCGGTAGTAACACCATGGTTGATCATCTGTATAATGGATCCCTCAACACCGTTGGGGTTGAGGACAAAGATACCCAGGGTTACAAAGCCCATGTGTCCAACCGATGAATAGGCAATCAGCTTTTTCATGTCTGACTGAGCCAAGGCAGTAAAGCCACCGTATATAATTCCGGCAATGGAGAGCCAGAGAATATAAGGTGCGAGCATTAAGGTCGCTTCCGGGGTGATGGGAATACAGAAGCGGAGCATTCCATAGGTTCCCATCTTGAGCAGTACCGATGCCAGTATAACCGATCCGGCAGTAGGTGCCTCCACATGGGCTGCAGGCAGCCAGGTATGAAGTGGAAACATAGGCACCTTGATGGCAAAGGCCAGGAAGAATGCCAGGAATACCAGAACCTGAAAGGTGGTAGAGTAGTTCTGCCACATCATGTCCGGGATATAAAAGCTGTGGTTATTCTCAAGGTAAAGAGCCAAGATTGCTACCAGGAGGAAAACCGATCCTGCCATTGTATAGATAAAGAACTTTATGGATGCATAATCCTTGCGCGGCCCACCCCAGATGGCAATCAGGAGGTACATGGGAATAAGCATGAACTCCCAGAATACCCAGAAGAGGATAAAGTCAAGAGCCACAAAGAGACCAACCATGGAGACCTGCATAATGAGCAGACAGAACATGAACTGTCCCACCCGCTTCTGGATATACTTCCATGATGCCAGCACACAAAGGGGCATAATCAGGGTGCTGAGCAATACCAGCAGGATGGAGATACCGTCCAGACCTACGATATAGTTGATACCCCACTGCGGAACCCAGGAGTAAAGCTCGACAAACTGAAAGTCAGCAGACTTTATGTCAAAGCCAAACAAGAGAGGCAGGGAAAATATTGCCTCAAGACTTGTGATAGCCAGTGTCCAGAACCGTGCAAAGGTATCTCCTGACTTGAATAACAGTACCAGTGCCCCGAACAGGGGGAAGAAAATCAGGAAACTGAGCAGGGGAAACCCCTGATTAATAACTAAATGTTCCATTGCCTGCTAATCCTTTAAGAGATTTGTAAGGTTTTAAAATTTTTGAGCGCACAGTGGGTAAAGATCACTGGCGCATACTATTTTCTGCTCATCACTCAGGCGAGTTGAAAAAGCGCATACGCTATCATCGTACAGGCTGCAAAGAGTGCTGCTGCGTACAGTGAATATTGAATCTGACCAGTCTGCAGAACACGCATCCGTCCGCCAAGTACTCTGACTGAACGGGCAAACCCGTCTATAACTCCATCAATCACATTCCAGTCAAACCAACTCCAGAACTTTGAGGTCTCCATCAGGGTGCCAATCCCCACGACTCGATAGACCTTACTCCACATCGTATCAAACCACTGCAGGGGATTGACCGCTATCCAGACAAAGAAGAGACCTGCTTTGCGATACAGCCAGTCAATATCCAATACCTGCCGGTCAACAGGCTCAAGGTATTTCTTAAACATGAAGAAGGCCAGTGCCGCAAATCCCATGAGCTGTAAGGTCTCTGCCAGATGGTAAGCTGAGAACGGACTGTAATGAACCGGGTACGGCAGCATGGAGTAAAGCAATCCAGGAGAAGAACCAACAAAGATACAGAGGAAGGCTCCTATCGCCATGGCTGATAGCATATTCCAGGTTGGATCAGCAGCCTTTTCCCAGGTTTCTTCTGAACAGTTGTTCTTACCGAAGAAGAGAAAATAAGGCAGCTTGAGACCGTTATACATAAAGGTACCGGTGGCACCGAACATCAGCAGCCAAGAGGCCCAGTTAAGATGGGTCTCGTAGCCAGCTCCAATGATCATCCCCTTGGAAACATAGGCGGCAAAGAAGGGGGCTGCTGAGATGGACATACATCCAATGATGGTAAAGAAAAAGGTCAACGGCATCTTTTTATATAGTCCGCCCAGTTCAGTGAACTTGGTCTTGCCGGTCATGTAGAGTACTGAGCCGGTTCCCATGAAGAGGAGACTTTTATAAAGGATATGCACTACCGCATGGGCAGAGGCACCGTTAATAGCCAACTCGGTTCCAATACCGATACCGGCGATCATATAACCAACCTGCGATACAATGGACCAGGCCAACAACTTGCGGATGTCGTTTTCCATGACTGCATAAATCACACCGTACAGAGCCATGATTACTCCCAGCAGAACCAGGATATCCATTCCAGCACAGGATCGAGCCAGGGTATAAACGGCAGTCTTAGTGGTAAAGGCACACATGAAGACCGCACCGTTGAAAGATGCCTCTGAATAGGCATCAGGAAGCCAGGAATGAAGCGGAACTACCGCAGCGTTCAGGGCAAAGCCGATCATTATCAGCCAGGTATATAACTGCGGGTTTCTCACATCAAGGAGAGAGAACTCAATATCGCCCACTGCCTGGTAACGAAGCATGATACCGGCCAGAAGGACAACACCACCAATAGTATGGATGATAAGGTAGCGGTATCCGACCTTGAGGGAGTTGGGTCCCTTTCTGAACCAGATCAGGAAGACCGATCCAAAGGCCATCATCTCCCAGAAAAAGAATACCGTTATATAATCACCTGCATAGATGGTACCCAGGGAACCAGCCACATAAAACCAGGCCGCAACATGTTCACCACTCTTCTTTACATGCATTCCGTAAAGGGTTCCGATCAAGGCCATCAAGGCCATGATGGAGGCAAAGATCGAAGACAGCTTATCAACCCTGCCGAATTCGAGGGTCCAGTCCATGAACTGGAAGGGGGCAAAGTTACCAGTGAGCGTATTATTACTCAGTACTGCTCCAAACGTAAGTATCGGAATCAGGATCAAATACGGTTTGCGCAACGGCCCGCGAATAAAGGGCAGCAGCAGGGCACCGATGACCATGATGAGGGCCGGATGTATAAAACTACCTGTCATTGACTTATCCTCGTTGTACTAAATATGTGAAACTAAAATTTTTATATCGAACTGTATGGATACGGGCTATCGCCCTAACCCGAACTACTTTTCAAGACTCATCATCAAGCCATATTGAGCTATCATAATAGTCTTCGTCAACACGGATACCGGACTTGCCGAACCAGGAGGCTATACCGATGATTATAGCTGCGGCACAGAATCCAAAGATTGACCAGAAGAACGGTACATTATGCTCAACCCAGGTATGGGCGTGGTGTGTATCAACGGTGGCGGAATAGGTGGCAATTGCAACCAGTCCCACGTAGCAGACTATGACTAACATCTTCATATTGGCTTGGAGATAATCTATTAATCGTGTCATCCTGTCACCACCTTGACGAAGTCCATCATGAAGTTAGGGTAAATTCCAATGATTACGGATATTGTCACCGCTATCAGTATCGGAATCAACATTGATAAGGGAGCCTCTTTAATTCCCTGTTCCTCGCTGGCCGGTCGTTTGCCGAAGAATGCCTTGTAAGTAACCGGTGCAAAATAGCCAACATTTAGAACCGTGGAGGCAATGAGTATCAGGAGAATTCCTATCTGATGTGCTTCCATTGCACCTACCAGTAAATACCATTTGGTAACAAAACCGGCCACCGGCGGTGCTCCAATCATGGAGAGGGAGGCAATTGCAAAGGCACCAAAGGTAAAGGGCATGGTTCGTCCCAGACCGCTCATCTCAGAGATCAATTTTTTATGAGCCGCAATCATGATAGCTCCGGCGCAGAAAAAGAGGGTAATCTTGGCAAAGGCGTGGTTGACGATATGAATCAGGCCGCCCTCAATTCCATGGGGGGTCAACAAGGCTACACCTAATATTATATAGGAGAGCTGGCTGACCGTAGAATACGCAAGCCGAGCCTTGAGGTTATCCTTGGTCAAGGCGATGACCGAGGCCATGAGAATGGTAAAGCCAACAAAATAAGCGGTTGGTATCCCCAGGTTCAAGGCGGACATGGTATCAACTCCAAAGACGTAGAGCATGGTGCGGGTGGTACAGAACACACCGACCTTAACAACAGCCACTGCATGGAGCAGGGCAGAGACCGGGGTAGGTGCAACCATTGCTCCGGGCAGCCAGTGATGGAGCGGCATGATGCCGTTCTTGGCAAAGCCCAGGATGCAGAAGATATAGAGCATAACCACCATCCAGCTCTTGGTATCTGGGGGCAGCATACCTGTGTACATCTGTGTAGGAAAGTCAAGATTACCCACCAGGACATAGATCAAGATCAAAGCCGGCAGGAGGAACATCTTGGCTGTGGTGGTCAGGTAAATGATATACTTCCTTGCCCCTGAATACCCGTCCTTATCCTGCTCATGTGCAACGAGCGGATAGGTACATACGGACACAATCTCGTAGAAGAGGTACAGGGTAAAGAGGTTATCAGAGAGTGCAACTCCGATGGCTCCAAAGATAGCCAGGGCAAAACAGGCATTGAACCTTGTCTGACAATGCTCCTGATGAGCACGCATATAGCCCATGGAGTAGAAGACCGCTATCATCCACAGTGAGGAGGCTACCATGGCAAATATCATGGAGAAACCATCCGCCCGCAGGGTGATGCTCAGGCCGGGTAACAGTTGAAAAACGTCATATACAAGAATCTTTCCAGCCTTAACATCTGGTATAAAGGACAGAACCACACAAAAGAGCAGAACCGAACTTGCGGAGGAGATAAACTCCCGCAGGTTTGGGTTGTTCTTCATGGTCATTACCGTCAAGGCACCAATGAGCGGTATAATTACCGCTATACCAAGGTGTGACGAGTTCTCAATAATGTTTGCTGTTGTGGAAACGGGATCCATAATCATCCTCTTTGGGTGACCTTAACGGTCACACCCCTATCAATAAACTCTTCAAAATCGCCGTAGGCGCTGACTAATCGGACTTCTAACTTTCTGGTTCTGTCGTTCTGATTTCTGCTAACCGTGCAGGTCAACAATATCCTCGGTATCAATGGACTTATAATTCCGATATACAGAGATCATAATACTAACGGCTATAGCTGCCTCAGCGGCGGCTATGGCCATGATAAACAGGGTAAAGATCTGCCCCACCGAAGGATCAGGAGCGATAAAACGATTAAAGGCCATAAAATTCATGCTGGCCCCGGCCAGTACCAGCTCAGAGGCAATCAACATTCCAATGATTGTCCTGCGGCTGACCAGTCCATAGACACCGGTGGCAAATAGAAAAGCACCGAGTACCAGATAGGTATTGAGACAGTTATAAAGATTTAGCAGTATCATAGCGTTAGTTCCTTCCTCTCCGCGCCAGTACCAGGGCGCCGATAATTGCAATCAACAGGACAATGGAGACAAGCTCAAAAACCATGGAGTGACTGGTCAGCAGCATGAAACCCATTTGCTGCATATCACCAATGGCTGTTTCAGGTCGCGGAAATGCTTTCCACTGGGTGTTTACGCCTAGTATGGTCAGAGCGGCAAACATGAGGGAGGCAACAGCGATTCCCAGCGGGCCGACTATTCCATTCCCCTTGGTGGAGGCATCATCTTCGCCTTCCGGAGTCGCCATCATGATACCAAAGGCGATCAGGATGGAGACGGCACCCACATAAATCAGCATCTGCATCATTGCCAGAAAAGGGCTGAGGAGAAAATAATAGACTCCAGCTACGCCAGTAAAACTGACAGCCAGCCCGGTAATACAGCGAACCAGCCTCTTGGAGACAATAGCCATTATTGCACCACTGACGATCAGGCCGACTGTGACGAGAAAGATCAGGCCAACAAAGCTTTCAGCAGAAAAAAGCGATGGATTGGCAACTGTCTGACAGATTGTTGTTTGCATCAGCCCTGCTCCTCCAGACGATTTTGTATATCTAAAATATTATATGTCATCAGCCCTGCTCCTTCAGCCTTTTTACGAGATCAAAAATATAATCTTCCTTGCGGGTGCTGGCCAGATTATATTCATTGGAAAAATCAATGGCCTTAAAGTTACAACTCTCAATACAGGAACCGCACAGGCTGCAGGTTGTAAAGTCAAGAATGTATTTGGTAACCACCTTTTTCTTTTCACCCTCAGGCTTTTTACCTGCCAGAGTTATGCAACCGGAAGGACAGGCCCGCATACACATACCGCAGGCCACACATTTGGGCTTACCGGTCTCCTCATTTTTCAACAGTTCGATATGACCGCGAAATTTCTCAGTCATCACCGGAACATCCCAAGGATATTGCTCGGTCACCACCGGTTTGAAAAATTCTTTGGCGGTGATGGAGAGTCCCACCAGCAGACTCTTGCTACCGCCTATGACATCCTTCCAGTATTCACTCATGATCTAGCCAAAACGTTAGTGTTTATTTACTTCTTTAATTACCTGTTTATACGCTAAACCTTGTAGATCAAAAGATCTTCAGAAAGGCCGCAGTTACCAGCAGGTTTACCAGGGAAAAGGGTATCAAAATCTTCCAGGACAAGTTGAGCAGTTTATAGACCTGTGT
>DAOVTM010000015.1 GCA_030633145.1 Desulfobulbaceae bacterium | reverse complement strand
CTCGGGCTGCCGGTCTCGAACCAGTAGTTGCGATAGCTGCATTGATTATCGATGAACAACAGAATATCGTAAGGGTTGTAAACGGGATCACCTAAAAAACCATAGCCGTTATACCAGCGTTGCAGCTCGTTCCAATCAATACCGTCCAAATGGGGAAAAAAGCTGGTTTCCAGATCATGCTGGGTATAGCCGCAGATGGTTGCGTAACTGCGATGCAGGGTAATGTCTTTGAGCTGATTCAGTCCGGAAAACAGGCTCACCTTGCTGAACTTGCTCACCCCGGTCATAAAGATAAACTGGATATGTTGATCCTGGCTCTTCATAACCGAATAGAGATTCTTCACCCCGTCACGCAACGTGGCCGCTGCTTCCGGTCGCTCGATGTTGTCTATAATCGGCTTGTCATACTCGTCAACAAGGATGACTACCCGGCTGTTGTATTTTTCGTGGGCAAAACGGATTAACTCGCTGAAACAGCCTGGGATACTTTTTGCTGAACACTCTATCCCCAACCGTTTTTGATTTTCCATTAGGAGTTCATGAATCGTTTCATCAAGCTCTTCCCGGCTCTGTAACACCCCACCGGCAAAATCGATTTTTATTACCGGATACTGTTTTGACCAATCCCATTTGTCCTGAATGAAAAGCCCTTGAAATAGCTGCTCGTTTCCCTCAAACAGTTCCTTCAAGGTATCAAGAAATAGACTTTTACCAAAACGTCGAGGCCGGGATAAAAAATATCTGCCCGGAACCCGGGTCAGCTCATGGACAAAGGGAGTCTTGTCCACATAAACCAGATCATTTTCAATAATGGTTTGCAGACTGTTGATGCCAAGGGGCAGGTTTTGGGGTTGTTTTGTCATCAGGCTATTGAAAAAAGTATCAACCGGGAAATGAAGGATGCCAGAATGATAGATAAAATCATTTTATTCTGTACATATTTATCCTACACAAAAATACCCTTCTGTCAAGAAAAAGGGGATCGATCCACGAGACTGGAGGCTTCTCTATATTGCAGAAACTGTCAAACTTTTGTTGTCCCCGGCAAAGCCGGGGGGGGGGGAGGTACTTGAAAGCAATTATGATTCAGGATACCAGTCAACTCCCATACGACGGGTAACATTCATACCGCCGCTGAGTACCAGGGTATTGGTCTTGCCAATGTAATCAAGAAAGACCTGCACCTCATAGGAGCGCGTTCCTGCATCGCAGACAATAATCAGGGTTTTGTTATCCGGGATTTCCTCATACCGTTGCCGCACCTCGGCGTATGGAACTTCAACCCAGTTCTCCTTGCCAAACTTTTCTACAAAAGGCTCTGCCTCCAGAGGATGACGAATATCCAGCACAGCCCAGTCCGGTTCAGAGGAAAAGTCTTCCATCCAGGCGAGAAAACGATCCATGCCCACCTTGCGCAGTCGTCCGGCGCAGATGTTGTCAGCAACAAAGGCAGCTGCGTTAATGGAGTCAATGGCTGCGGAAAAGGGCGGTGCATATGCCATCTCGGCCAGCATAAAGTCTTCAATGACCATGCCCTTGCTGATCATTATCGCTGCGGCATCTATACGGGCGGAGATGGAGTCATTCATCAGGCCGAATCCCTGCATACCCAATACCCGGCGGGTTTGTTTATCAAACACTAACTGGAACACGGCAATGGCCTCACCCGGAAAGAAATGGGCCCGGTCAGATGGTGCGGTCAGGGCATAGTCGGCATCAAAGCCCTCGGCCACTGCGGTTTCATAAGTGATACCAGCACAGGCAATACATCGCTCAAATGCCTTCATGATAAAGGCTCCGACCACCCCGTTAAAGACCGTGGCCTGTCCAGCCAAGTTATCCCCGACCACCCTGCCCTCCCGATTGGCGAGCGAACCCAGCGGCGCATAGGTCTGTTTTCCGGTTATCAGATTGGTGGTGGCAATACAGTCACCGGCGGCATAGATGTCCGGATCAGTGGTCTGCAGTCTGTTGTTGACCACAATCCCTCCCCAGGGGGCAACCGCCAGTCCGGCATCTTTAGCCAGCTCACTGCGGGGTCGGACTCCGGCTGCCATGATGACGATATCCGCCTCAATGGTACGTTCCGGGGTCTTGACTCCGATCACCTTGCCCTCCTCGTTGCCCAGGATCTCGGTGGCTCCTTCCCCGGTATAGACTGCAACATCCTTTTCCAGGAGATGAGTCTTGAGCATGGCCGCAAACTGATAATCGACAATATTTGGCAGTAGCTGCGGCATGAACTCGATGAGCGAGGTTTCCACTCCCCAGAGGTCGGTGAATGCCTCAGCCATTTCCACCCCGATGGCACCGCCGCCGATGACCACGGCCTTGCCCACCTGGCCGGTGGAGATCCGCTTTTTGATCTCTATGGCCTTATGCAGGTTGGCCACGGTGAACACCCCGTCAAGATCAGTACCGTCAATGGGCAGGATAAAGGGACGCGCCCCAGTGGAGAGCATCAGTTTATCGTAGTCCAGCTGCTGCTCTTCTCCACTGTCCAGGTTCTTGACTGTCAGCTTCTTGTTCTGCCGGTCAATAGACATGGCCTTGGTGCGGATCAAGACCTCTATCCCCTTGGCATTGGCAAAAAAGTCCACATCCCTGACCATGTGAAAGCTGGTGGAGCGCAGCTCTGATTCATCCGAAACATCGCCGCAGACATAGTAGGGAATACCGCAGCCGCCGTAGGAGATGAGGCTGTCCATATCAACCACTGTAATGTCCCAGCCCGGTTTGAGCCGTTTGAGATGACAGGCAGCCTTGGGTCCGGCTGCCACTCCGCCGACAATGACAATTTTCTTGCTCATTTTTTCCTCCGTTGAAAATTTAAAATTTTATAAGATCAATACGTTTTTTATATGTTATCAGAACTCCCCGATTGCATGGTGCGCACAGCACACCCTACCCTACTATGCTACTATCCTGCATCCTCTTTCCTGTCACCTGGATCGGTACATCCGAACGTGCATCTTCTCCATGGTCACCACGCCCCGCTTAATGACCGGATCCAGAATATCGAGAAACTCTTCAAGCATCCTTCTGGTATCAATCAGTTCCACAATCACGGGCAGGTCTTCGGATAAACAGAGGATGGAGCTGGTCTTAATGCGGGAACCGGCACCATAGCCCATCATCCCCCTGCTTACAGTAGCCCCGGCAATCCCGCACTCACGGGCCTTGATGACAATCCACTCATAGAGATGTTTTTTCTCATACCGAACCCCCTCACCAATAATAATCCGCAGTAAATATCCCTCAGCAGGCAATTCCATATCTTTTGTATGCTCTCTGAATTCTGGTTTCTGTCCTCTGTCTTCTGATTACCAGATCACGGCAGCAACAACCCGACCCAGCCAGACCAGACCAACCCCGACCACCACCTGCCCCACCACATTCATGGCTGCCAGCTCCATACGGCTCTCCCGGATCAGATTCAAGGTCTCCAGGCCAAAGGTGGAAAAGGTGGTAAAGGCACCCAACAGCCCTATCAAAACAAAACTACGTGTTTCAGTAGTAAACAGGGAACGTGTCTCCACCAGCCAGCTAAGCAGACCAATGATAAAACAGCCCAGCATATTCACAGACAGGGTACCAAAGGGAAAAATGATGGAACCTGATCGTGCCTGCACCCAGCTGCTCATCAAAAAACGCAGCACAGCACCGGTAAAACCGCCTGCGCCGATAATGGATAACTTAATCAGGGTGTCCATAAGAGATGGGCGAAAATTTCTACCTCAATGCCCCAGCAACCCGTCCATCAGGCCGGGTAGGATCTTCTCCATCTGTTCATCAATAACCTTATCCACTGCCTGACCGGCGGCCTGGTTGAGGAGATCTGATACTGCCCCGGCCAGGGCATCCCGGTCATACTTCGCCTCTCCCTTCTTCCCCCGGATAGGTATCTTAAGCGTGGTTCCCTTCAGCACCCGATACCCTTCCTTACCCACCAGCGACCTGGTCACCGGTATCTCCAGCAGGTAATCAAGACTGCCGTTAAAACCGACCGAGCCGCTGAGAATCATCTCTGAACCGGCCACAGTCATTCTCAGGGGACTGCATTCAATTCGTCCTTTGCTCCCTGTACAGGTTATCTCGTTCTCTTTCAGAGCCAGGGGCTTGTCTGCAAGCCCTGCCCTGTCAAGAATTTCTTCCAGCGCAGAGATCGGTTTAAGGGTTACCCTGCTGAGATTCAAAACCGTGCTGAACTCAGCCTGATTTTTCCCTGCCAGGGGACAGGAAAAAGTCTTCAACTGCACATCAATGGTTCCCCTGGGACGAGCCAACCTGCCCAGAACCGGATGGATGTGCTGGAGCAGACCGTCCACCAGTGGTTTTTCCAACTGCACACTGGTGAGCAGCCGCTGCGGCTTGCTGATAGAGACCTGGGGCGGGGTCACGGTATAGTCAACCCGACCCGACGCACTCAGCTGCCCCTTGTTCATGGCAGAGTTCAGATCAACCTGTAACAGACCGTCTTCCATGGAAATTGGCAAGAACAACTTGCTCAGATCAAAGCCGGAATAGTGCAGGCTCTCTGCGTCAAAGGATGCAGAAAACTGCATGGCCCGATATTTCCGGGCAATATCAGCCTCCGTATCTCCTGTGATGAGAGGATAATGGAGGGAAAAATGATCTTCCTTCTTGCCCGTAACCTGCAAACCAGGCAAAGGATAGCGGGCTGAGAGCAATGAAGCCAGAACGGCCAGATCCGGGGTTATCATGCCGTCCAAGGCAAGATAGGGATTTTTACCTGTTCGTTGCAATCGTCCAGCCGCCTGGAGCGATAGCGGCTCAGTCGTTAAGGCCAGGGAAGTAAAATCAATATCCCCTCCTGACAGGTCTCCCTGCAGGGCAGCGGCCAGACGCAGCTCCTGGTCGTCAAGCAGGGTCTTCTTGTCTCTCCGGATCGTGAGATGGCTGACGGTCAGTTCCACACTGCCCTGTTTTTTACCCGAATCTATTCCCTCTCCTGCCCCGGCCAGATCCACAGCCAGGGAACAGTCTCCGGCCAGGGTCTGACCCGTTGCCAGGACTTCGCTCTGCTGAAGCAATGGGGTCAGCCGGGCTAAATCTATCTCTCCCTTTGCCCGAAACGCCTTAAGGGTTGCCAGTCGCTGCCAGTCCTTGAGGACAAAACGGTCAATCAGCATAGTACCCATCTCTCCACTGAACACCAGATCACGCAGGGCCAGGGTATGGCGGTTTCGGTCAATCATATTCCAGCCCCCGCCCTCTGCAAAAAAATCCGTGGGATTGTCTGCATACTCAAGAGGACGCACCATGCCCCCTGCAACACTCTCGCTACCGTCATCGTTATCCGGCAACAGTGAAGAAGTGGCAAGGCGCAGTTCTTTGTCACGAAAGATGGCTCCATTATTATAGACAATAAAATCGCGAATCCTGTTGTCCAGCTTGCGAAATACCAGCCTGTCCCCTTCCAGATAACCAGTTGCCTCGGTAGTCAGGGTTCCGGCCACACTGGTTTCCGGATCTATCAGATCCAGGGCGTGTAGCATTTCCGTAACCCGAGCCAGCATGACCCCGCCCCTGAACTGATAAGCGGCTGTTATCTGCTCTCCCTTTTTGAACAGGTCTGTTACTGTGCCGCTTACCCTGCCAGGCCAGCTTGAAAGACGGAAGTCAATGGCCATGCCATCATCTCTGCTCTGGGGAAACTTCCTGGGTGACTCCAGATGTCCATTCAAGGAGAAAAAATGTTTTGGCACAATGGTATTGCCCTGTCGGGTGAGGGTAAAATCAGCGATTGAAAAGTTGGTATCCACCATATAACGATTCTTGTCCTCTGCTGCCCCGGCTTGGCTTGTCTTATCCTCTTTCCTGTCTTGCTTTTCCCCGCGCATATCCCGCTGTAAATCCACAGCCAGACGCACTCTGCCCTCCCCTTCCCAGTCCAGCTGAAAGATCCTGCCGATCTCCCTGAGCATTTGACTGATATCCGCAGTTCCCTTCAAGGAAAAATTGGAAAAGTTCCCCTTTCCTTCCAAGTCAAGAAACGGTGCCTTGAAGGCCAGCTTTCTCACCTCTGGCTCACGATCACGGACACTACCGGCAAAATCCAGACTAAGGGGACTCTCCCAGGAAAACAGCTTGCCGTTCTGCAGGCCGGAGAGATGTTCAATGGTTGTTTCAGCCTCAAGATCAAAGAGGTCATTTTCTTTTTTCAGATCAAGCTGAACCGTCAGCTCACCGCTGGTCAGCAGGGCATCCTCATGCACCTTGAAGAGGTTGGGAAACTGTGTCAGCAGGCCGGGCAGGTCAAACTTCCCCTGCCCTTCCAGCCGGGTTGCATGACGGTCAAAGCTGCCGCTCATTTCCATTGCCCAGTAATCCGAAATAAACTGTATCCCGTTAAACTGCCAGTTATTGCGGTTACCCTGTTTCAAATCAAGATAGATTTCCAGCTCGTCAAAAGTCGGTGTATCCTCACCAAGAAAACCACCGGAAAGGGCTGTATCCTGTAAAGTGATCGGACCACGCACCATCAGGTTGCCAGCCCCCATTGTTTTGATGGCGATATCTGTTGACAGTGTCGCCCTGCCCTGGGGAAGATGCGTGTTTTCAGGAAGGAGAAAGAGGTATTCTCTGATCTGTACATCAGAAATTTTGAGCTGCAGTTCCGCCTGCAGGGAATCCAGCAGGGAGACGTTTCGCACCGGCAGGGTAATGGTACCGGATGAGGAGAGTGCGCCCTCGCCGTTGCCGGTTTCCATGGCAACCTCGTATTTGATGTTGTCCGAGGCAAGGTCTGCATTAAGAAATCCGTTGCGGGTCAGGACTCGAACCGGACTTGAGCCTTCTGCCAACTTGACAACGGCCTGGTTTACCAGCAGTTTGATGCGCATTTTATGCCAGAAGGGTGATTTCTCCTCGGCTGCAGCCGGTTTTTTTTCCTCTAATTTTTTTTCCTTTACCTGGGCAGGCAAGGATTTTTTCTGCTCCACTGAAGGGGATGATTTCTCCTGAACCTGACCGGAATCAGTGCGCACCATGGGCTTGGAAACAGCCCCAGTCTTACTGCTCTTAGCAACCGCAACCGGATCACGATGGACAACCAGTATCGGCCCATCAACGGTGACAGTTCCAAGATTTTTCGGCGCAGCCAGCAGGGAAAGCAGCCCCTGACTGGTGGTCAACTCCTGAATCTCCAGATCAATACCCTGCACCGGATCATGGTAGCTGAGTCCGTTACAGTTCATTCCTTTCTGCCAGCCGATGTTCAGATCGTCAACGGTTACGGTTCCCGGAATTGCAGCGTTCACCCGGCCAAGTATAATTCCCTCACCCAATCCGGAAGAGATAATCGTAGGAATGGCCGCAATCAGCAGCAACAGCAATATCAGACTGACAGCCAGGAATATTTTTATTTTTTTCACCTTGAAACTCACAATATAGTTCTGAGTTAAACACTATGTGCGGTATGATCTGCCATCAGACAGACATTTTCCTATGGATATTGCCGTGAAACTGGCAACTTGTCAAGGTACTTAGTAATGATGCCTGCAGGAAAGTATATGGAGTTGATTTTCTTCGGTTCGATAAACAAGCCGATGCTCATGGTTTATCCTGCGACTCCAAAACCCTGATAAATCAAACTTTAGAGCTTCAGGCTTCCCTATTCCTTCATGGGGTGATCGTTGAATTTCCTTTATCAACCGATTGATCTTTTTCAAGATCTGTTTGTTTTCTTTTTGCCAATAAAGGTAATCTTCCCAACCATTGGGATGAAAAATAATTTTCACTCTTATTCCTCAAACAATTCTCTCTCATACCCCTTGCCTTCATAAAAACTATAAATGCTTTCTCTCAGTCTTTTCGCATTTTTGGGGCTACTTAGCAGGTAAGACGTTTCTTCAATTGCGGAATAATCCTCATAAGAAAGCAAAACAAGATTATCGCTATTTTTCCTTGTAACGATAAGAGGCTCATGGTTTTCACAAACCCGATCCATAGTAGCCTTTAAGGTAGATCGCAAGTCGCTATAATTTATGGCATTCATTATTGGTCTCTTTTTACTAAACAAAAAGCTGTATTGTACCTGAATGCGTACAATACAGTGATTTGTGGTTTTAGGAAAGAAAAAAATGACAGGATGCGTTTCGGAGTCTGCGCTTACCTACGCACCGAATATTGAACCGGTTATACCAAATCAATCTTCATCCCACGCAGGAGGTAAGCGAGCCTGCGAGACTCCGTCTATGGGAACGAGAGGGAAAATGGAAATTCCCATGCTATTGAATTACAGATACAAAGGACTGCCGGACAGATCACGTCTCCCCCGGCATCGTTCAGCAATGATGATGGACTGAAGGCTGCGCACAGCCACGGGCAGCAGGTCATTGACGATCAGATACTGGTAGCTGGCTGCGGCCTTCATCTCTCTGGCTGCGTTTGCCAGTCGGATTTCCAGGCTCTCCTCGCTCTCTGTTCCCCGGCCTCGCAAACGGCGTTCCAGCTCCTCCAGGGAGGGCGGCGCAATAAAGACAGTGACCGGTGCCGCACTCTTACGGATCTGTTCAGCCCCCTGAATGTCAATATCGAGAACCACATCTTTGCCCTCTGCCCGCCGCTCTTCCACATCCTGTCGTGAGGTTCCGTAATAGTTGCCATGCACCTCGGCCCATTCAAGGAAACCTGAGGGGTGTTGGTCACGGATGGACTTGAACCGCTGATGGTCAACAAAGTGATAGTCCTGACCGTCCTGCTCGCCAGCACGGGGTTCACGGGTAGTATGAGAAACCGAAAACACCAGACCAGGCAGCTCTGCCATGACCTGTTTAAGTATCGTTGTCTTACCGCAGCCGGATGGGGCGGACAGAACCAGGAGTATTCCTTCACTCATCGTCTTCCATTATTCGCTGAAATTTTTGCACCGGATTGTTCACCTCTTCATCCATAGCAGCAAGCCGCTGGTTAAGGGTATCCGGCTGCACTGACGAGAGGACAAGATGGCCGGAATCAAGGATGATAATTCCGCGGGTGCGGCGGCCTTCGGTAACATCGATCAGGTTGCCCTCAATCCTGGCCTTGTCCTTGAGCTTCCGGATGGGGGAGGAGCCAGGGTTGACCACAGCAAGGATCCGGCTGATCTTGAGGGCATTGCCAAAGCCAATGTTTATGAGTCGATTATCCATGATCTTTACAGGAGTTACTCGAGATTCTGCACCTGCTCACGCAGTTTCTCAATCTCGTTTTTCATCTCCACTCCGAGATGGGCAATGGCAGCATTGGAAATCTTGGAGGCCAGAGTGTTGACCTCCCGCAGAAACTCCTGCAGGAGGAAATCAAGACGACGACCAACCGACTCACTGGTAGCAAGAAAGGAGCGAAACTGGTCAATATGACTTGCCAACCGAACCAGTTCCTCAGTGACATCGGCTTTGTCCGCCATGATGGCAGTCTCCTGGGCCAGTCGAGCCGGGTCGATATCCATGCCTGCAAGGAGTTTTTTCACCCTGGTTTTCAGTTCCTGCTGACGCTGTTGCAAGACAACAGGCACCTCTTTCTCAATCCTGGCAACAATGGCTGCAAAACTATCCAGCCGCTCCGTCAAATCAGTCTTCAGGCTCTCTCCTTCCTGCGCCCGCATCCGGTTACAGGCTTTAAGGGCTTCTGTCACCGCCTTTTCCAGCAGAGGCCACTCCGCATCAAGATCCGGGTTCTGCTCTTCCTGGCGGATGAGGTCACGATTATTCAACATATCCGCAAGCTGCACTCTGGGTCCTGAGCCAAACTCCTCGCCCAGTTGACGCAGGCAGTCATGGTACTGACGGGCAAGCTCCATATCAACGGTAAGGATGGAGCCGCTAACGACCCTGCCGTTGAGAACGCAGCTAACCTCTACCCTGCCCCGTTCCTGGTATCGGGCTACAACTTTTTTAACCCGTTCTTCCAGGGCGGAAAATTGGCGGGGAAGTATCACCCGCTGATCAAGAAAACGGTGGTTTACCGTTCGTATCTCCACTGTCCAGGACTGCTCATTTTCTTGAGCCTCGCCCCGGCCAAAACCGGTCATACTGTGTGGACACATATTATTCCTACTCATTATTTCTTTCTACTCATTATTTCTTTCTACTCATTTCCCGCTTCAGGGTTATTTCCCATTTCAGGGTTCAAGGTTCTGACAAGCTCATCCCGGCTCACCGAAGCAGTTCCTACCTTGCCTACCACAATTCCGGCGGCATGGTTGGCCAGGATAGCCGCATCGGTCATGGAACATCCTGCTGCCAACCCAAGAGCCAGGGTAGCTGCTACCGTATCACCAGCTCCGGTAACGTCATAGACCTCTTTGGCCATGGTGTCGATGGTGACCAGTTCCTGCCCTTTCTCCAGCAGGGCCATCCCTGCCTCACCCCGGGTGATCAGCACCCCCTGGCAGTCGATATCCTCCTGAATCTGACGGGCAGCTGCCAGCAGGCTCTGTTCGTCAACAATATCCATCTCACTCATACGGGATGCCTCAACATTATTGGGCGTAATAATGGTGGCTCCGACAAAACGATGTAAATTTACTGGCTTGGGATCGACAATCAGAGGAATGGGGCGACTGGTTTCCCGGCGCAGCTGCTCCAGGAGACGGTGCAGATGGATCATCAACTGCTCGTTGACCACCCCTTTGGCATAATCAGAGACAATGACAGCATCAAAATCGCCCAGTCGGGCGGTGAGATAGTCCAGCAATGCGGTAAGGGTCTCCCTGGAGGGAGGGCCGATCTTTTCCCGGTCATAACGAACCACCTGCTGACCCTGGGCAACTACCCTGGTTTTCAAGGTAGTTGGCCGCATTCCCTGGATGAGTCCATCCGTGGAAGCACCAACCTTTCCCATCAGGTGTAATAATTCTTCCCCCATTGCATCGGCACCGATTATGCCACAGAGGCTGCAGGAACCGCCCAGAGAGGTAATATTGGCAAGCACATTGGCACTGCCGCCCAGCAGCAACTCTTCCCGGTTGACATTGACCACCGGAACCGGTGCCTCCGGGGAGATCCTGGAGACATTGCCCCAGATAAACTGATCAACAATAATATCGCCGATTACCAGGATACGGGCATCAGCAAAGCGGTCAATGGCATCTTTCAACACCTTTGTATTCATCCGCATCAGATATCAAGCTCGGCAAGTCGATCCGACATCCGCTCGGCTGCGAAGACAAGGGATTCAAGGTCAAGAAAATCCATAACATGGTGATCAAAGAGAACCTTGACCTTGGCAGAAAATCCATCTTCCGGCTCTTCGTCCCAGAAGAGTAGATAGAGGGGAACATGGGGCATCACAGAAATAATCATGCCCACATCAGCACTCTGATCTGCTGGTCCTTCTTCCGCATCCAGATGAGCGCATAACTCAACAATCCTGGCTCCACGTCCACTGAACCGTTCAGCCAGTCGCAGTTCACAGTAGGTGGCAAGGGTTCGGATCTTGGAGATGGAGTTGGGCAGGCTTTCCATGCCCACCCAGTTGCCGTCCGGCATTCGACCGCCGCCAAAGGCAACATAATTGTATAATAGAATCAAATCCCTGGGATCAACAAGTGATTTGTTGTCCAGGCTCACGTTGTCACGTCCCAGCTTCGCCTCACGGCCAAGAAATGAAAAGATGAGGACATCAGGACGATCTGCTGACCAACTGGCACCAAGACGCAAACCAAGGGAGGCAAAATCAAGATCTCGTACCTTGGACTTGAGATGCTCCACCAGGGCCATGTCCCGTTCTTCCTGACCTCGGTCAACATTTTTCAGTCCTGCCTCGCCATTCTCAGCCTGTTGGCCGGACAGCTCGGCAGGCAGGGTGGAAGGATCTATATGGGGACAGAGTTCCGCAGTAACGCCACCCTTGGTCACGGCAACGGCAAAGGCCAGACAGGCCGGATAGCCGCAATCTCCACAGTTTGAGGTCGGGGTATATTTCAGGAACTCATGGGGGGTCATGCTGATTTTTATTTCATTTTGGCGTTTAATGCCTTGGTGGTATCCGCAGAAATATCAACCGCCTTGTCAAAATAGAGGACACCGTTGCGTGGCAGGACAATGGTAAAACCCTTGGCCTTGGCAACATCGGCGACAATGGTCTCCAGTTTTTTCATGATCGGGGTCAGGTGCTTGTCCTGCAGGATTTTCATCTCAATGTTGGCATCATCCTGCTTAACCTGTAAATCACGACGCATTTTCTGGAATTCAACCGCCTTTTCTTTTTTCTTATCTTCGCTCCAGGCAGATGCCTTTTTTTCCATCTCCTTCTGCAAGGCGATCAGGGCCTTCTCATCCTTTTCCAGACCAGCCTTTAACTGCTCCATCTTTTTTTCCATGGTCGCCTTGGCCTTGATGCCAGCCTTGGACTCAACAAGAACCTTCTGGATATCAATCACTGCGACTTTAGCGGCGGCACTGGCCGGTACAGTTGCTATACCACTGATCATAAGAAAAACAAAGACAACAGCAAAACTGGTAAACTTCTTGTACTTGTTCATTTTTTCACTCCTTTTTTGTAGATTAACCACAGAGGACACAGAGGACACAGAGAGAACAAACTGAAAATGAATTCTTTTTCTCTGTGACCTCTGTGATCTCTGTGGTGAGAAAACAGAATTGTTACAAATGGATCATTACTCAACAATAACAAAATCATCACGTCGATTCTGCGCCCAGGCATGTTCGTCCTGCCCAAACAGTAACAGCTTTTCTTCACCCCAGCTCACCGTAAAGAGGCGATCCGCTTCAACACCAAGGTTGACCAGGTACCGTTTGGCAGTCAATGCCCTGCGCTCACCCAGAGCCAGGTTGTACTCCCTGGTTCCCCTTGGATCACAGTTGCCCTCAATACGAATCCTGAGATCATGATTATCCTTGATGAAATCAGCGTTTCCCTCTACCCGGATCACCTGTTCTCCCTGGATACCTGCGGAGTCAAAATCAAAATAGACCGGCAGCATGGGACCGGAGGTTCGCCCCTCCATGATATTACTCTCTGGATTGACCTCTGTCTCAAGGGATTCCGTCGGCCCGAGAGCCTCATGGTCTCCCGGAGTCCCTTCTGGTGCGGTCTTGCCCTTATCGCTGCATCCTGTCAGGACAAACGGGGTCAAGGCAACAAAAAAAATACATAAAATCAAAGCCCTGCTTATTTTCATACTAGCCTCCATAATATATCAGAAGTAATTCCTATTGAAATCAAACATCCTAACCGAACAGGAGAGGAATTCAACAAAATTCAACAATTTTCCGCAGGAAAAGGAATTCCCTTGCCAGAAGTCAGGATACAGGATAGAGGAGACAGGAGAGAGGGTGCTGCACGGGCAGACTCCTCCTGCTTCAGCCTTCTACTTTCCATCTTTAACTTACAGTAAACGTGATACCGGAAAAATCAATTCAAATAAACGAGTTAAACGAGCTGATCTGCTCCAACCGCTTTGGTTCCTTTTTTGGAGTAACCCAAGATGTCTTTGACCGGGTCTGGGGACAGCTCTCAAACCCACAAGGCAACTCCGTGGTCTATATTTCCATGGAGATAGGGGCGGATCCGGATGTTTTTCATCCGGTACTCGACTTTCTCAACGAGCAGGCCTTTACCCGATCCAGTGACCCAGCCATCCAGGCTCTGTTGGACAATTACAGGGAAGGTCCGCGCAAGATCCCAAATTATAGCGGCGGTCTGGGGGTTCTGGCCGGTGACACCCTGAAGAGCTTTGCCGACACCCATATCCCGGTGATGGCGGTCTCCCTGCTCTATAAGGAGGGCTATTTCTCCCAGATCGTGGATTCCAAGGTTGGACAGATCGATCAGGCCACCAGTTGGTCAGCGGAAAAAACGCCAGGCCTGTTCCAGTTACAGGATCCTGACAACCCAGGCCAGCCCCTGGTACTGACGGTGCCTTTCTTCAATGAATACGACCACCCCACCGAGGCCAAGGCTCACGTCTGGATGAAAATGGAGATCAGTGAAGAGCTGGATTATTTTGTCCCGGAATTTTTGCTGGACTACTCTATTCCCGAGTCTCCCCCCTGGGTGCAGGAGGCAGGACTGCGCCTCTATAACGCAAAATCAGCGATCATGAAGGCCAACCAGCGGCGAATGCTCGGCTCCTGTATCCTGCCCCTGAAGCAGACCCTGGGTCTAACCCCCAACACCATCCACCTCAACGAACAGCATGGGGTGGCAGTAACCCTGCACCTGATCCTCCGCCAGCTTGAGAAGACCATGGGAGCAGGGTATCACGAGTCAATGACCGACAGGGACATTGAAAACGCAGCAAAGGAAGTCGCCAAACACATCGTCTATACTATCCACACCCCGGTCAAGGCCGGGCATGACCGCTTTGCCCGCTCCCTCTACACCGGCATCAGCCATGATACCTGCCGCCAGATCCTCAACCTGCTGGCCAGTGACCCGGAATCCCCCCATGATTACAACTTCACAGCCCTGGCCATGCGGGTCAACCGAGCTGTAAACTCTGTCAGCCGTCTCCATCGGGATGTTACCCGCCAACAGTTCCCGGAATTTGCCGACAAGATCAAGGCCATCACCAATGGAGTACACCATCTGACCTGGATCAGCGGAGCCAGAGCCGAGGTCTTTGATTCCACTGACGATCTTTCCGGCTGGCGTGACGATCCCGGCATCTTTGCCCAGGACGCAATCACGGAAAACGCCAAATTTCACCGCAAATTGCAGCAGGCCTGGGACAAGGACAACAAGACCCTGATCGACTATGTCAACACAATGCTTGCGGATCATCGTACCCAGATGGTCAACACCTGGATTGATCCGCCCAATTATCTCTCCCATCTCACCGGGGACTACGGCCTGGATTACGGGGTCTTCACCATTGGTTTTGCCAGACGGTTTTCCACCTATAAACGGGCAGACCTGATCTTTGACAACCTCAAGACCCTGGCCAATATCCTGGTGGAGAACAACTGGCAGCTCAACCTCCTCTTTGCTGGCAAGGCTCATCCCCAGGATGAACCGGGCAAATCGGTTCTGAAACTGATCCTGGACAATCAGGAAGAGCTTTACCGCCGCAGCAAGGGTCTGGCTCGGCTGGTCTTTATCCCCGGTTACGACATGAAGATTGCCAAGATGATGGTCTCCGGGGTACACACCTGGCTCAACAGCCCCAAGAGACCGCTGGAGGCATCCGGCACCAGCGGCATGAAGGCGGCCATGAACGGGGTACCCAACCTCAGCGTCATGGACGGCTGGTGGGTAGAGGGGTATCATGGGGGAAAAACCGGCTGGAAATTCGGCTACGAAGGGCCGATGAATGATGACAGCCTCAGTGAAGACCCGGCCACCCTGTTGTATGCCGAAGACTCAGCATCGTTTTACCAGCTACTGCCCAGGGTGCTGGATCTCTTCTATAATCAGCCGAACAAATACCTTGACCTTGCCGTCAACAACCTGCAGCTCAATGTGCCGATCTTTAACACCCATCGGATGGCGGCAGAATATGTGCGAAAATATAACATCGATCTTGAACCGAATACAGCGGCCCGAATAGCGGGTTTTCAAAAACTGTATCAAAGTGATATTTAATTATTTCCTGACACCTTTTAGCAGCAATTTCAGCTAAAATTTTACCTGCAAACAGACAAGAGGTTTTACCATGGCCCGCCACATTAACCCAAGCAGATCCACAAATAATGCCATTGATGCCCTGGACCGAAAACGGGAACGGGAACGGCACTTTATTCTCAACAATGCCAGGGAGAAGGCTCCGGAACTGGCCATCAAACTGGTTCAGCACCTCCTGGATGACCATATTATTGAGACCAATAATGTGCAGGCTATCCAGGAAGGAGTCGAAAGACAGCTACGGGAACCGGCTGATATGGAGGAGTTTGAGATCCGCCTCAAGATCGCCGACATCCGTACCCTGGTGCAGGATCCCAATATTCTCAGCCTCTATTTGACCGCCTATATTATTGAAGACCTGATCAATCATCCGGCCATCATGGATATCTTTGGTGAGGATCTTGATGTCTATAACTCTGTTGAGTCGGTGCTGGGTGCAATCCTGCGTAGTAAATAACAGGGAATAGGGTGCCAAATTGAAGCCCAGTCTTGTCTTTGCCAACAGTGCGGGTGAGATCGTTGATTATGACGGTCTTGCCATGGCCGGGGCCAGTGGCAGCCGTTTTTTCCTACCGGATCAACAGGAACTGATTGAGCTGCCCCAGGGCAGTGAACTCTTTGTCCTGCCTGGAAGGTTACCGGTGGGTATGGATCTGGACAGCGGGGAACCAGCCCTGCTCGATCAGGATCCATACAAAAGCGGTTCGCCAATATCCGCTGTGGCGGCCTTCATGTCACCGGCTCATACCGCTGTTTATACCGCTGCCTACCAGAGCGGGGACAATGCCCCCATGCTGCCCCTGTTCGCCTATACTGCAGTGGGATGGATGGACGACCGGTTCTGGGTCGCAGCCTTTCGCAGCGACCAGGATATCCGTCAGGATGATAACCAGTTTAACCAGGAAACGATCAACCGGAAAACAGCTCGGCTGCTCAAGGCCCATCCCGACAACCGCCTCATCCAGCATCTGGGCAAATGCTGCCTCACCTATGGCTGTCCCGCAGCCCGCAACTATTTCCTCGGTCGCTGGGAGGCTCCCCTGCCCTGTTCTCCGGTCTGTAATGCTGCCTGCGTGGGCTGTATCTCACTCCAGCCTTCGGGTTGTTGTCCTGCCACCCAGGATCGGATTAACTTTGTCCCCACTGCCAGAGAGATTGCCCAGATTGCGATTCCCCATCTCAAGAGCGCAGCCCAGGCAGTGGTCAGTTTTGGTCAGGGATGTGAGGGGGAACCGCTCATGCAGGCCAAGACCATGGAACGGGCTATTCGCTTGATCCGGCGGGAAACAGAGAGGGGAACCATCAACCTCAACAGCAATGCCAGCCTGCCCGGGGCTGTGGAAAAACTGGCCGGGGCTGGTCTTGACTCCATTCGGGTCTCCATGAACTCGGCTCGGCTCGAGTTTCACCAACGCTATTATCGGCCTTCCGGGTTTACCTTCAGCGATGTACTCCAGTCAATCCGGGTGATGAAGGAAGCAGGAAAACATGTCTCCCTGAACTACTTTATCCTGCCTGGATTCACCGATGATCCAGAGGAATTTGCGGCTCTCTGTCAACTAATTAATACGCATCATCCTGACCTCATCCAACTACGCAACCTGAATATGGATCCTGAATATTACCGTAAGGTCGTCCAACACGCTCCGGACGAGCCTGCCATGGGGATGCTGAACTGGTTAGCACAACTCAAGGATCTCTTTCCAGAACTCAGATTTGGCTACTATAACCCGGCCCTGAAAGGCAATTAAAGTTGGTAGCTGTACATTCCAAATCAATTAATTTTAAACGTAGAAACCAAGTTTTTCAATTGAGCTGCCAATGCAGCCAGTTCTTCAGAAGCTGAGGCAACGCCGGTTGCACCTTGTGCTATATCCTGAGATACCGCATTCATAGCCTGAATGTTGATAGACACTTCGCTGGTTCCGCTAACAGCCTCTTTAACTGATCTGAGAATTTCCTGATCAATTTCAACTGAAAATTCATTAATAGTCTGTGAAACAGATGAAGCTCCAAGCGATGTTTCAGATACTGTTTTGGAAATATCATTTGCAGTAAAAGACTGCTCCTCGACCGAAGCAGAAATTGAGACTGTAACTTCTTGAACGTCTTTATTTACATCCAGTATCTCTTTAATCTTCTTGACAGAAGAAGCGATTCGCTCCTGCATGCCCTCAATTTGAGCAGTAATGTCTTCGGTGGCCGCTGCCGTTTGTTTGGATAACTCTCGAATCTCGTTGGCAACAACGGCAAATCCTTTTCCTGCCTCACCCGCCCCGGCAGCTTCTATGGTCGCATTTAAAGCAAGTAATTTTGTTTGCCTCGTAATTTTGTTGATTACATCTACAATAGTGCCAATACCAACAGATAAGGTATCTAATTCTACCATATCGGCATTGGAAACAGTACTGAGATCGCAGGCCTTAACGGCCAAAGCAGCGGCCTTGCCGGTATTATGAGCAACTTCACCAATGGAAGCAGTCATCTGCTCAACAGATACGGCCACGCTATTTATGTTATTGGACATCTCTTCTGCTGACAAAGAGATATCTTTCGACTTTGACGACATTCGGTCGGAGGATGCTGATATGCTGTTCATGTTAACATTTATCTGTTCAGCAGTAGATGCGATAACTCCAGATTGTGAGGCCATTTCTTCTGCTCCTGAGGCCATGTCAGCTGAAAAAGAAAAAAGTCCTTTTGAAGAGGTATCAAGCCTGGCAGTACTCACGACCACATCTGTAATGATTTCCTGCAATTTTGCTATGAATGTATTAATTTCTTGTGCCAGTTCACCGAGTTCATCTTTACTGTCAAGAGTAATTCTAGCAGTAAGGTCACCTTCGCCCTCGGCAATATCTTTAACCATGCCGGTTACAGTTTTGATCGGTCGAACAATGCCGACAGCGATAAATAATGAGACCCCTACAAAAAATATCAAAGCAATCAGGCCAATAATCACCAGCCATTTTTGAATATCTTTTTTTACCTCAATACTCGTTGACATCATTAACTGTTGCGAATCAATAATCTGTTTTTCAGGAATACCGGCCAGGATGACACCAATTTTCTCATTCTCATACGAGATAATCGGCAAACAGGTCGTTAGATAATTAGCACCAGCCAACGACTGATTTATATTTACCGGCTTGTTGGATGTGTATATTTTTTCAAGTGTTTTTTGGGCTATCCGCAGAGCAATATTGTCATTATTTTCTGATTTCTCATTGCTGAAGCCAGCCATTGCCAGGGGGACATCGTCAATAAAAAAAGCAGCCGCTGAGCCAGTGGCTTCATATAACTGTATAAGGGGGGGATCATACTTATTAAGTACTTTACCAATGATTAACGAACCAATGGGTTCGCCAAAATCGTCAACAATAAACCCAGCCGAGGCGATGATTATACTGCCGGTGCCTCCTTTATCATCTTTAGTTTCAGTGTCCAGCTCATCTAAGCCAAAATTTTTTAAAAATGTTTCATCCTGCTTTAAAACAGCATTCAAGCGGGCACTGTCACTATCTATTTTTCCCTGTATAACGTTCTGTAACTCAATACCGAGAGGAGAGGTTTGGTAATACTTATTTGCCATATTGACCAATATTCCCTCGGGAAATGAGGTTTGT
>DAOVTM010000315.1 GCA_030633145.1 Desulfobulbaceae bacterium | reverse complement strand
TGCTAACGGCTGATTATGTACTTTCTTTGCAACACTTAAAAAAAGAATTAACACCTGATACGTTATGGGTTGGCTCTATCTTACCCACTAACAATTATTTTTGATGTGTTACAGGATAACATCCGCACAAATGACAATAAGTACCAAGAAGACAAATCTTGCCCACACACAACTCTTCATGAAAAGGCGACAACTATCCAAAATTTCACTATAACCCGTCACTGGCAAGGATAGTATAAAACCTGTCTGTCACCCGCTTATGAGTCAGAGCCACGCTGGAGTCGCGCAGGAGAATGGTCTTCATCTTGTCGGCTGGAACCGGTTGGCTGAACAGGAACCCCTGCCCTTCATCACAGTTGATCCCCTGTAATAATTTCAAATGTCCTTCAGTCTCAATGCCCTCGGCAATGACCTTAAATCCCAGTTTATTGGCAATGGCAATAATGCCCATGACAATGGCAGCGTCTGTCTCATTCTCAGTGATATTCATAATAAAAGAACGGTCAATTTTGATCTTATCGACCTCAAAACGCTGTAGATAGGTCAGGGACGAGTAACCGGTGCCAAAGTCATCAATGGCCATCTTGATCCCTTTTTCCCGCCATTTCCGGATCAGTTCTATGGTGTAATCAAGATTTTCAATAAGGACTCCCTCGGTAAACTCCACCTCCAGATTTTCCGCTGGAAATCCGGTACTCTCAATGCAGTCCATAATCTGCTCATAGAGGTCGTCCCGCCGCAGCAGGCGACCGGAAAGATTGACAGCCATGGTAAATTTTCTATACCCGAGTCTCCGCCATTCCTGCCCTTGAACACAGGCCTGACGCACCAGGTCTATACCTAGTTTTTCAATAAGTCCGGTACTCTCGGCAATGGGAATAAAGACTGCCGGTGACATCAAGCCCTGGATAGGATGCTCCCAGCGCGCCAGAGCCTCCATACCGATGACTGCCCCGGTCTGCATGTCCACCTGGGGCTGATAAAAATTGATCAGCCCGTCATCGGCAACCGCCTTGCGCAGGTCCTTTTCCAGGTGCAGGTTCTGAACTGCCTGGGTATTCATGGTGGCGTTCCAGCTACTGCTCCTGTTGCCGCCCTTGGCCTTGGCCATTTCCATGGCTGTATCAGCATTACGGAGGAGTTCCAGGGGGTTCTCGCTGTTGTCAGGATAGATGCTTACCCCCAGGCTGGGGGTAATGAAGATGTGACGAGCCTCGTTTATAAAGGGGTGGCTGAACTTGTCCAGGATGCGATCAACCAGCTCCTGCACCTTTTCCGGTTTTGCCGGGGGAGGCACAATGACGGCAAACTCATCACCACTCAGCCGGGCCACGAATTCAGAGCCAGCAGCATCGCCACATTGCTGCAGCATGGTGGAAATAGAGATCAGTACCTTGTCCCCGAATCCCGGCCCGAACAACTGGTTAATTCGTTTAAAATGATCCAGATCAACATAGACCAGACCAACCTGGGTTTTGGCCTCCTTTGCGACCTCGATGTCAGCGGCCAGCTGGTGCTGAAAGGAGGGGCGATCCGGCAGACCGGTCAAACGGTCGCGGGATATATCAGCAGTGGACTCTTCTTCCTCTCTGATTGGCTTCTTATCCGGCTCAATGCTTTCCGGGGAAGCAGAGCCTGTCAGCATCTCACTCTGAAGAAACTGGCAGACAAGTCCCTCTGCCTTGTCTTCACCATCAGCCTGAGTGTAAGTAATGATAACAGTACAGGATAATGGAGTGCTGGAACTGCTCCGCAACAACCCCTCACCCTGCCAGCTACCCTTTTGTCTGGACTGGTGCAGCACCTCATCCAGACTCATTTTGGAACTCTTAGGAAGGTAGACAAAATAGGAGAGTCCCTTACCCCGGATATTCTTCATGCTGACCCCGGTAAGGGTACAAAAAACAGGGTTTGCGTAAATAATCTGTTCCCTGACGTTTATGAAGAGGACACCGTTGTGCTGGTAGGTCATGATCTGGCGGGTAACACTGAGTTCTTTTCGCATCCTGCCGGAGATGTCCTTGAGCTGCTGTAGCTGGGTATCTCTTCGGTAAAGCTGTTGAAGAAGAAGAGCCTCGTTACTGGTCTTCTCTGTCAGTGGTGCCTCTTTGCCACCGGTTTCCCCTGGAATTTTCTTCCGTTCCAGAATCAACGGGATTATTCCCCAGGTGGTTGTGGACGATTCACAGTAAATAAGTCCTGGGCCGTTAAATTCGGGAACTTCTCTCCTCAATTTATCTGGCGACTTCAGGGCAACAGTAAAGCTGGTAGGTGACGCCTGTTCTACGGTGAGTATATCCTCGAAGCTCCGAAACGGTTTGACTTCAAGATCCGGCTTGGCACTATCTGGAACCGTGAATTTCAGGTTGAGCGAATTGATCTCACTGTTTGAATCGGAAGTATATTGCAGGGCATCGGGTGTCCAGCTCAGGGTAGTGGTCTTGGAGGTACTCTTTTTTTCCTTGTCAAGAAAAGGGAACGGGCTGAGAAAATCGCAGTGCTGACAGGTAAATCCGTTGCTTTCCACCATGACCGGGGACACCCGGACGGCATTTCTTTGACCGCATTCTTCGCAAAAGAGTATCATGTAGAGTTATTGAGTATTGAGTTTTTGAGTATTGAGTGTTGAGAATTGAGTGTTGAGTGTTGAGTTGTGAGTTTTTCGTACTCACAACTCATAACTCACATCTCATACCTTATTGTGATACTGGCTCAGTATTCGATAGAGCATATCAGGTAAATCATTTTTGTTGCGGGAGCTGCGCTTTATCTGTTTTAAACATTTCTCCATCGTAATAGTCTCACTGAGAAATATATGGCGGAGAATGAGCGAGATCAGCCTGGTGATCGTGGTCAGGTTGGAGATACGCGACTGCAGCTCGTGATCACGGTCAAATGCGGTGGAAGCAAAGACCTCAACAGGTTGATTATCAACCTCACTGATGGAAAGATACCACTTGTTATTGTCCCGGTCAATGGTTCTGTAACGCTTGCCGTCAAGGACATCCGGCAACTCGATAGCTGGTTTGGCTTGAGGGGGGGCATCTTTGCCTTGCTGGAGCAGGCTGTGCAAAACCTCTGGGTGTTTTTCTGCACGCTCTAGGGTGTATTGACATCGTCCACAGAGAAGGCTGCCACTCTTTTCAGAGACCTTATCCAGTGATCCGCAGAGAAGGCAGCAGGGAGGGGTGTTCTGTTTCACAAATGAGATCCTTTATTTTTATTCGCAGAGAACATGGATGAACAAAGAGATAGAACAATCCTTGCTGTTTCCTGCGAGAATCGGTATCATCTGCGGATGAATTCACAAGAAGACACCCGCACAGTTGGTTGTTATTTTTTCTCTCCTAGAGTACAACGAGTTGCTAAAAAGAACAATAGCGGAAATGTAAAAAAAGTAGAGGGTAAATGGGAAGAAAACGGTACAACAAACGTCAGGATATTGCAACCCGTTTTGAAAGGGCACGACGACGAAGCATGGCCAGTGCTGCTCCCGGCTTGCATAAATGCGTGCTGGTGTTAGACGGATTAAAACCGGATTTCAATGTGGGCAAGATATTTCGCTCGGCAGACGCCTTTGCGGCCCGGGAGATTCACCTGATAGGGGGCTGTCCCTTTGACCCTGACCCGGCCAAGGGTTCAGTGCGTTGGGTATCCTTTTATATGCACCAGAACTTTGCCTCCTGTTACCAGGTGCTGCGTAAGCAAGGATATTCCCTGCTGGTGCTGGAACCGAGCTGTTCAACGCTGATGGGCAACTGTTCCTTTGCGGAAAAAACAGCCTTTATCCTGGGACATGAGGAATTCGGCATCAGTTTTGACCGTGCTGATTATTCCGACATCAAAGGGTTATCTATCCCCCAGTGGGGTCATGTGCAAAGCTTGAATGTCAGTGTGGCAGCATCCATAGTTCTCTATGAGTATGTCCGTCAACACGGCAGGCCAACAGATGACGGCATGCCCCAGGTGCAGGCCCGCAAAATCAGACAAGTCAACATGGAAAAACAGGGTTTGGAGGGAACCAATGACTGACAGGGGAAAGGGATTACTGCTGGTGTTTACCGGCAACGGCAAGGGAAAGACCACTGCGGCTCTGGGGATGACCATGCGGGCTATTGGACATGGGCAACGGGTTTGTTTCATTCAGTTTATCAAGGGCAGTTGGCAGTATGGAGAGCTGACCGCAGCAGACCGCTTTAAGGATCTTCTTGACTTTCATGTCATGGGACGGGGCTTTACCTGGAAATCCGATGATCTGGAAAAGGATATCGCCATTGCCAGGGAAGGCTGGCAGTTAGCCAGAAAGGCCATTGCCGACAACCAACACCAACTTGTGGTACTGGATGAGCTGACCTATCTGGCAAGCTATTCAATGATCGAGGAGGAGGAGATGGTCGAGGTGCTTACCAGTCGTGATCCGGCCATGCACATTATAGTAACCGGTCGAGGTGCAGGGGATAAACTCATTCAGGCCGCAGATCTGGTAACTGAGATGAGGGAAATAAAACATCCCTATGCCAGCGGTGTCAAGGCACAGAAAGGGGTAGAATTTTAGTTATCCTTGTTTTCCTCTGCAGTATTGTCCGGAGCTTCATCCAGCCGCTGCATACCTTCCATGAGCAGTTTCATGAAATAGCCTAGTTCCGGCACATCGAGATCTTCAGGCGGTAAGCCGGGATTAAATTTGAAATGACCCTTTTTCTCCCGCAGGATTTCAAAAAAAGCAACATCCCCATGCAGCCCCTTGTAGGATGCCTTGATCAAAGCTCCCTGGCGCATGGAAAAACGGGCGGTTCCCCCTGGAAGCTGAGTAATGGTCAGAATACCGGTCTTGGCGTTGACGTGCAGGGTCTGAAACAGAGCCTCAGACGGGATCTCTTCCAGTTTTCCCATCATGCCCGAGGCGTAATCCTCGGAACGTACCTTGTTTGACTGGCTCAACCGTTTAGCCATCAGCCTGGTGAAATAACGGTGCAGAATCGGGTACTTATCCAGCATGTATTTAAAGTTAAGCTGGTCAATATTTAAGATTTCCGAATCTTCTTTGGCCTGGATGGTCGCACCAATGTCCTCGTCGCAGATGAGACTCATTTCGCC